>DOKQ01000106.1 GCA_003510215.1 Erysipelotrichaceae bacterium | reverse complement strand
TTCATCTTTGATGATAGTTTTTCTGCCCTTGATTATAAAACGGATGCGGCTCTTCGTAAGGCAATCAAAACGAATCTTAAAGATGCCACTGTACTCATTGTGGCACAACGGATCAGTACCATCATCGATGCAGACCGTATTATTGTCTTAGACAATGGTCAGGTCGTTGGTAATGGCACTCACAAGGAACTGATGGAATCCTGTCGTGTCTATCAGGAAATTGCGACTTCCCAATTAAGTCAGGAGGAACTAGCATGAGCGGACCGATGCATGGGGCTATGCGCGCCAAGGTTGAAAAGCCTAAAGATTTTAAAAAGAATTTAACCCGCTTGTTTCGAATGTTATTAACCTATCGGATTTCCGTCATCTTCGTTGTGATTTTTGCCATTCTTTCAACGATTTTCACCGTTGTTGGTCCGGCTATTTTAGCCAATGCTACAAACATACTTTACGATGGTGCTATGATGAGAATAAGTAACCCATCCTATATCATTGATTTAACTGGAGTCTATCAGGTGCTTCTTTTAGCTGGTGGTCTGTACCTCATCAGTGCGATTACCTCATATATTCAATCCGTACTCATGGTCACTGTAACTCAAAAAGTAACTTTCTCTCTTCGCAGTGATATTGCAAACAAAATTAACCGACTTACGCTTAAGACCTATGACACCAAGTCCTTTGGTGATATATTAAGCCGCATTACCAATGATGTGGATACCATCAACAATTCTCTTCAGCAGACCTTTGTGCAACTAATCACTTCGTTGGTAACCATTCTAGGTATTCTAGGTATGATGCTTTCACTCAGTATTTCAATGACTCTGATTGCATTAATATCACTGCCGATCAGTCTATTCTTTGTGACTCGTGTAGTAAAAAAGGGGCAACAATTCTTTCAACAGCGTTCTCGGGTTCTTGGTGCCCTTAATGGTCATATCGAGGAGATGTTTGGTGGTCACGCTATTGTCAAAGTATTTAATGGTGAGCAAAGCAGTATCGAAACATTTGATCGTCATAATGAGCAACTAAGACAGGCTACGTGGAAGTCCGAGTTTATCTCTGGTATGATGATGCCAATTGTTGGATTCATTGGTAACCTTGGCTATGTGGCGGTTGTCTTGGCGGGTGCTATGCAGGTCATTTCCGGTCGCATTCAAGTAGGTACCATTCAGGCATTTATTCAATACATCCGTAACTTTAATCAACCTATCAACCAAGTAGCTAACATTGCAAATGTTTTGCAATCGACCGTTGCAGCTGCCGAACGGGTATTTGAGTTTCTTGATGAAGAAGAGGAAGTCGAAACCGGACACTTGGATTATCCGACGACTCCGATTGCTGGCAAGGTTACATTTAAAAACATCGACTTTGGATATTCAACTGAGAATGTGTTTATCAAAAACTTATCTTTTGATGTAGAGCCAGGTCAGAAAGTTGCCATCGTTGGTCCCACTGGTGCGGGTAAGACGACATTGATTAACCTGCTTATGCGCTTCTATGATGTGCTTGAGGGAGATATTGAAATCGATGGAGTTTCGACCAAAAAGTACAAAAGAGAATCTGTTCGAAAAATGTTTGGTATGGTACTTCAGGATACCTGGCTGTTTACAGGAAGTATTTACGATAATATATCCTTTGGGGTTGAACATGCAACCGAATCTCAGGTCATTGATGCCGCAAAAGCCGCTAAGGTCGATCACTTTGTCCGTACCTTACCGGATGGTTATCAATCACTGATTAACGAAGAAGCAACGAACATCTCAACAGGTCAGAAGCAGCTGATTACCATAGCACGAGCCTTTTTGGCAGATACCCCGATTCTGATTCTTGATGAGGCTACATCTTCAGTGGATACTCGAACAGAAATTCTCATTCAAAAAGCGATGGAATCCTTAATGCAGAATCGCACTTCCTTTGTCATCGCTCATCGATTATCCACAATAAAGGATGCGGATCTCATTCTTGTCATGAATCATGGTTCCATTGTTGAGCAAGGGACACACACACAACTTTTAGCTCAGAATGGATTTTATACGCAGCTTTACAATTCGCAGTTTGAAGACAATTAAAAAGGGGCTCTCCCCTTTTTAATTTATCTTAAATTTGAAATACTCATCAATCAGATCTGATTCGATCACTTTTTTAACGATATCTTCATCAAACTGTGTATTCATTCCTTTACTTAATTCCTCAATGATTTCTTCTTTCGTATGTTCTTTAGAATACCACCGTTTCGTGCTCATGGCATCAATTGCATTGGCAACCGCAAGAATCCGTGCACCGAAGCCAATATCTTTTGCTTGTAAACCTTTTGGATAGCCCTTACCATCCAATCGTTCATGGTGCTCAAGAATCATCTGAGCAATAAATCCAAATTCGTTGATGGATGTAAGGATTCGATATCCGGTTTCACTATGACGTTGGATTTCAAGCCAGTCAGCCTGGGATAGTCGATCTTTGTTCAAACACTCATTTGATATACTAATCTTCCCGATATCGTGATAATAACCGGCAACTTTCATCGTTTGAACAAACTCTGGATTACTGTCAATCAATTCTGCAATTCTCATGGACAGAAAGGATACTTGGATGGCATGCACTTGTTCATGAGGATATTCCTTAAACAATGCCTGCACAATCTTTGTTAATAGGCGTTTACGAATGGCCTGTGCATCAATCAGTTTCTGGCGATACATATTTTCTTCCGCTATCCTGTGAGCTTCATCCACTTCACCATCATCATTTACTATAGCATAACCCATGGAAATCGAGATTGGGATATTTGAAACTTCTTTATCAACCATAAGCTGATGAATACGTTCAATCAAACCAGAGACAACATATGATGGACAACTCGGTAATAAGATTGCAAATTCATCACCACCGATACGTGCAAAGACATCCCCCTGGCGGATTACTTTTGAAATCAGATTCGCTACCTCAATGAGCAGTTGATCACCGACAGCATGTCCATAAGCATCATTGGCAAGTTTCAGGCCATTAACATCCATCATCACAATGGCTAATGGCAGCTTTTTCTGTACACGATACTTAGATAATGCTTCCTTGTAATAACGCAGATTATAGATGCCTGTAAGCTGATCATGATAACTAAGATAAGTGATTTCATCTTGTGCTTTCTTTTGCATAGAAATATCTCTTGAAACACCAAGAATTCCGATAGGCACCTGATCATCATCACGTAAAAATGTTGCATTAATTTGTGCCCAAACCGGCTGTTTTTCTTTATTCAGATACTGTACTTCTGTAACAACCGATCGGTTTCGATCCTCCGTTTCATCTTCCTCCTTAGCAAGCTCACTTTGAAGCAATCGCATGATAAAATCTAGTGATTCCTCTGAGAAACACTCGGTTAATTTTAGTTGGGCATATTCATCTTCGGTATATCCTGTTAACCGCTGAATGGATGGGCTAATGTAGGTAATATCCAGATTTAGATCACTTGTCCAAACCACATCCGAGATATTCGTGGCCAGATTTCGATATTTCATTTCACTTTCGAGCAATTTTTCTTCAATTTCACGGTTTTTCTGAACGTCAATCATAACGCCACTCAAGATCCTTGGCTGATGATCTGATGATTTCTCACTGATATGAGCACGTATCATGACCCATTGGTAGCTTTGATTATATCGCTTTAAGCGAATGGTTTCATCCAACATGAAGCTACGGTCCTGCAAAATCAGCTCAATGCCCTTAAGAATTTTACTTCGATCCTCTGGATGAATCATTAAATCGAATTTCGAAGGTCGAATCTTCGAAAACTGTTCTTTAGTATATCCCATAATGACTAATCCATAGTCGGACATGGTTAATTTCCGCTCATTAAAATTGTACTCCCAAAGACCGATTTGTGCCTGCTGGATGGTTTGATTCAATCGTCGCTCTGTTTCCTTCAGCTTTTTTTCTGCAAGTACAAGTTGGGAAATGTTTCGGGAAGAGCAAACAAGATAGATTTCCTGCTGATATTTAACTGGCATAATTTTTACCTGGAAATGATTCACTGAGCTCTTATTGGGAATTTCAATATCAAATGTGGTTAATTGAAAATCAGTGTAAGCTTCATTAAACTTATCACTAATATATTTACCGATCTTTTGACCAAGCAGTTCTTCTGGATTTAACCCATTGAAGGAATGATCATCAAAACCAACATCTTGACGTGCTTGAGCATTTGCCTCAACGTAGATAAATTCATCCTCTTTCTTCTTAACCACAAAAAGTGCATCCTGAGTATTCTCAACGATCATTGAAGCAAATGGGTTATAACCCAACTCAATCAGATAAATCGTATCTAATGGTTCAAAAAAGAGTAACACTTGATGAGCGTTGATAAATAACTTCATAATTCTAAGTTTTCTTCCTTCATGATCATTAATAAAAAGTGAAGGATAAACAGATGTATCATTTAGGTATCTTTCAAT
>DOKQ01000060.1 GCA_003510215.1 Erysipelotrichaceae bacterium | reverse complement strand
CGAGTACGCAAAATGACCGATGATCGTGGTCGCGAAATCAAAGAAGCCAAACCGTCAACCCCAGTCGAAATTATCGGGCTTAATGATGTACCGATTGCCGGAGATGTATTTAAGTCCTTCAGTAATGAACGTCAGGCTCGTATGATTGCTGATAAGCGATCTCAAACCAAAATTGAATCCGAACGCAGAACAACCAGCGCTCTTAGCCTGGATGATCTGTCCCGTCAGATTAAAGAAGGTAATGTTCAGGAAATCCCACTGATTATCAAATCAGATGTTCAGGGTAGTGCTGAGGCTGTAAAAAGCTCACTTGAAAAAATCGATGTTGAAAGTATCCGTATAAACGTCATTCGTTCGACAGCAGGTGCAATCAGTGAATCGGATATTATGCTTGCATCCGCATCGAGCGCGATCATTATCGGTTTCAATGTCCGCCCGGATGCGACTATTCGTAAGAAAGCCGCAGAAGAAGGTGTAGACATTCGTTTGCATAACATCATTTATAAAGTTGTTGAACAAATGGAAGCTGCGATGAAGGGGATGCTGGAACCAGTATTCGAAGAAGTTATTCTTGGACAGGCTTCTGTGCGTCAAATCTTTAAAGTTTCTCGGATTGGTACCATTGCCGGTTGTATGGTGACCGATGGCAAGCTTGTGCGCAACTGTGAAGTTCGTTTAATTCGTAATGGTGTCGTTGCCTTTACAGGCCGTCTGAATTCGCTCAAACGCTTCCAAAACGATGTGAAGGAAGTTGCAGCCGGATTTGATTGTGGACTCACCATCGAACGATTTAACGACATTAAAGAAGGAGATATCATCGAAGCCTTCGGTGAAGTAGAAGTAGATCGCGAATAGGAGGAATGCAACATGACGATTAAATTAGAACGTTTAGAGCAGATTATCCGAAAAGAAGTGTCTGAAATTCTTCAGTTTGAAGTAAAGGATCCAAATGCCAAGTTCATCACAGTTACTGATGTTGAGCTTACGCGTGATTTATCCATCGCAAAAATCTTTGTGACATTTCTAAATAAGGAAGTATCCAATGAAGAGCAGATGGCTACACTTGAAAAAGCCAAAGGATTTATTCGCAGTGAGTTGGGTTCTCGTCTAACCATTCGAAAAGTACCTGAGTTATTATTCAAAATTGACGATTCTCTTGAAAAAGGAAATCGCATTGATGAAATTCTAAAAAATTCCAAAGTTTAAAAAAAGGTGAGTCTACCATGGTAGATTCACCTTTTCTTTATTTTAATCAAACCGAGTCCGATAACCGCAATGCTGACATAATGGTTCCGTCAATTTATTCTGCAGAAGTCCCTGATTCATTCTGATAAATCGTTCAGATGATATCATGGACTCAAATGAATCTGTAAAAATATTTCCAAAATCAATCACGCCATTGTAATCCAGACAGCAGGGGACAACTGTCCCATCACTTAGAATACCCATCATCGTTTTGGTTCCATAACAGACCCCACGATCCGTATATTTAAGTGATTCAATGTTCGGCCACTTAAATTCTTCATCCAAAGAAATGTACAAACCATCCTCAATTGTATATCTTCGACCACGATGATAGATTTTCTCAAGATCATCAATGCCAATCTCACTGAAGAAATCGACCAACTCTGAAGTCATTTCTTCTTTTTTATAGGTCCACAAGCGGAACTGTACATACCGACCACATTGTGCCAGTTGGCGAGCATCAGAGATGATCTGTTCACGAAACTCACGACTTTTTAATCGACCACTGGTCGCAAGAGACTGTAACGAAATGCTTATTTGACGAATTGCCGGATATTTACATAAAATCTCTCTTTTGTGCGAAAGCATCGTACCATTTGTAACTAATTGTATGGAAAGAGTATAGGAGGAAGCAATCTCAATCATTTGATCGAATTCAGGGTGAAGTAGTGGCTCACCTTGAATGTGCAAGTAAATGTAGTCTGTATATGGACGAATTTGCGAGCAGATATGCCGAAATTCGTCTAAACTCATCGCTCGAATCGGCTTTGTGCTTTGGGCACAAAACGAGCAATGCAAGTTGCATTCATTTGTAATCTCAACATAAATTCGTTTAAAACGCATGTTCATCACCTTCATCATTATACGAAATAATTCACAAGAAATCTAGTGTTATCGTAACACTCGTGAAAGAAAGGCTTGAGTACGTGGGTGCTTCGGATGGGTAAACATAGTTTCTGGAGCTCCTTCTTCACAGACAACACCCTGATCCATAAAGATAACACGATCAGCCACATCCTTCGCAAATGACATTTCATGAGTAACAATCACCATCGTTAAACCCTCAGAAGCAAGATTTTTTATTACTTCTAGAACTTCGCCAACCATTTCAGGATCAAGAGCACTCGTCGGTTCGTCGAGTAAGAGAATTTTGGGTTGCATACATAGTGCTCTGGCAATTGCAACCCGCTGCTTTTGACCACCACTTAATTTCTTAACTGAAGCATTCGCAAACTCGAGCATACCTACTTTTTCAAGAAAGTTTCTAGCTGTTTCATTTGCGTCTTTGGACGATTTCTTTAAGACTTCCTTCTGACCGATCATACAGTTTTCTATGACAGTCAAATGATTAAACAGGTTGAACGATTGGAAAATCATTCCCATCTGAGAGCGATAGTGATTAATGTTAAAGTTTTCAGTCGTAATATTCTGTCCATCCACGATAATCGCACCAGCGGAAGGTGTTTCCAACAGATTCAAACAGCGAAGCAGCGTAGATTTACCACTTCCACTTGAACCAATCAATGCAACCACTTCTTTTTGATCAATGGACAGTTCAATATCTTTTAATACAAGCTGATCACCAAAGGATTTATTTAAATTTTTAATTTCAATAAAACTCATGACTGACCACCTTTCTTCTTTAAAAACGAAAAACTATTTGGCATCGACGATGATGCTAAACCAAAGCCGGTAGGGGAATCCATTTTCAACTCAATTACCCGCAGAATACGTGTGACTGTAAAGGTAAGTAGCAGATAAATCACAGCTGTTACAAAGAATGTGTCTCGAAAACGAAACACGATTCCTGCTACAGATGCTGACTGAAAATAGAGTTCTGTGACACCAATTACATTTAATACGGATGTATCTTTTATATTGACGACAAACTCATTGCCAATCGCAGGAAATGCATTACGAATCGCTTGAGGGAAGATGATCTTGCGATTGGTAGTCCACGTACTCATCCCGAGTGAACGCGCTGCTTCATACTGACCATCGTCAATCGACTGAATGCCAGCACGGATGATTTCAGCCATGTAGGCACCTGTATTTACTGACACAATTACAATACCTGCGCTCAGCGGTGTCCATTGCAGATACGGGCGTAAACCATGATAAAGAAATACTGCCTGAACAATCATGGGTGTTCCACGGAAGCCTTCAATATAAATCGATGAGAGCAACCATAGAAATTTTTTCATCCCTCTAGCAAACATTGAATCTTTTGGGGATGATTTGCTTGTTTTTAAACTCGCGACGATTAAACCGATGAAAAGCCCTATAATCGTAGCTGTTAATGAGATAATCAGCGTATTACGAACACCATACCAAAACAGTGGACTGTAGCGCTGAAATATATACCAAGACCCACCGAGTAAATCGGTGGGTATTCTTGACGTCATGTTTACTAGTTTCCTTCAGGTTGACGGCTAAGTGCATCTGCCATCCAGAGATTGCGGGTTTCATCGGATATTCTCGCTAAAATTGCATTAATTTGATCACGAAGCTCGGAATCACTTTGTCGAATCGCCACTGAAACGGTGGTTTCCTCGACATCGGTTTCAAATCCGAAACCTTCAGCAAAATCTACAATCGTCAACTGAGGGTTGCTATTTACAATCGAAATCGCCACTGGACGCTCAGATACCATCGCATCAGATTCACCACTGATTACCGCATTGGCTAGAAGTGGGAAACTGGTCAAAGGTGTCATGTGTACAGCACCTTCAATTTGTACCACTAGGTCATTGTGGAATGTGCCACGTTGTGCCACTACTTTAGCTCCATTAAAATCCTGAAGTGACGTTGCATTTACGAAAGAAGAATCATTGCGTACAATCAGTACCATATCACTTGCATAATACGGATCACTGAAGCTAACACGCTCACGACGCTCAGCTGTATCTGTCATCCCAGCGACAATCATATCAATTTCACCAGAAGACAAAGCAGCCTCAAGGCCTTCCCAGGCAATTTTCTTAACAATTAATTCTTTTCCTAAACCTTCCGCAAGCGCAGAGGCCATAGCAATGTCATAACCATCACAGTAACCGATACTGCCATTGATGGCAACAGCTGATTCAGATGACTCAATTTGAGTCCAGTTAAACGGGGCATAGTCACATTCCAACCCGACAACGATTTGACTTTCGCTATCGATCTTCGAACTGCAACCTGCAAGTAGTAAAAGTGATGCCATACCGGCTAATAGAAATTTGTTCATTTTATTTCCTCCTAGAACCAAACAAAAAGACCGTGGCTACACGATCCTAATAAGCTTCAGGAGTTGTAGCGCCTCTTCATTACTGAAGGAGTGTTTACAGTATTTCTGCAAACCCCATGGACGTGATTTTGCCAAATCATCCATTCGGCGGTGATTGCCTTTCCTTAACATCATTGCTTGCCAGCTCCGTTAAGTACTTATCTGCACCGCTACCTCTAATCTTTTGTTTTCTGCACTACTATACTCAATATATTCCGGATTGTCAATCATAAATGCTCATTTTTCTTTCAAAAATATATGTAACAGGTTTCATTCATCCATTTCTTCGCCATTTTTACGAATTGGACTCCATAAATCAACTTGCTTATCATTGGATAGCATAGATAATAGATTGTGCTTGGCGGATGGAAAATCATCTTTAATCGACTTAATCAGATCCTTCATCACTTCACGTTGAGTATGTTTATCATTGGGACATGTGGATGTTACAACTGGAAGGTTGCATTGTTCCACCGTAGCAACAATATCACTCTCATACACATACAGTAATGGACGGATAAAGTGAACATCGGTACGACTCATATACATTTTAGGTTTAAATGTAGCAATACGACCACCATAAATCATATTAAGAAATACGGTTTCAATGGCATCATCCCCATGGTGAGCAAATGCAATTTTATTACATCCAAGCTTTTTAGCCTCGTCAATGACATAACCTTTTTTAAATTTGGAACACAGGGAGCAGGGAAGTTTCCCACTGGGTTGGGGATGGAGTTTTAAAATCTCATACACATCGGTATCTACCATCACAAGTGGTGTTCCGAGTGAATCACACCAGGAAACCATCGGTGACATGTCCATATCCGGAAAGCCAAGTTTTAAATGAATCGGTACAATATCAAATGGGACAATTCTCATTTTTTTGAATTCATGAAGTGCATATAGTAAAACCGTCGAATCCTTGCCTCCGGATATTCCAATGGCAATTCGATCATTTGGTTCGATTAACTGATAGTCAATATTCGCTTTTTTAAGCTGCTGAAGTACTCTTCTCATAATCACCGTTCCTTTTGCTTTGATATTATAGCATGATTTGGTATAATATGAATCGGGATGCGGTGAAAAAATGAACGGAATCTTATGTATAAACAAACCAGCAAATATGACATCCTTTGATGTCTGTGCAAAAATAAAACGACAGTTTAAAGTGAAAGTCGGCCATACAGGAACACTTGATCCGATGGCAACCGGAGTGATGGTTGTTGTTTTGGGTAATCACACCAAACTGGTTCCTTATCTTACATCCAATAAAAAAACGTACCGGGCTACGTGCCGACTGGGCATCAAAACGGATACCGGAGATGTTTGGGGAAAGGTCATCGAAGAAGCTGCGGTTTCAACGATGACTGAAAAAAAGATTCAGGGTGTATTGGATCAGTTTCTCGGCACAACTTCCCAGACTCCACCGATGGTCTCTGCGATTAAAGTCGATGGTAAGAAACTGTATGAATATGCTCGCGAAGGAAAGACGATTGAGGTTAAATCACGCACTATAACCATTGACTACATTCAGTTGACATCGCTTCAAGAAAACGAATTTGACTTTGAAGTCAGCGTCTCAGCAGGAACCTACATTCGAACATTATGTGAGGATATCGGAGAAAGACTCAATACGGTCGCCACCATGTCTTCATTGAATCGAACCAAAAGTGGTTCAGTCACTTTGGATATGTGTCAAACACTACAGGAAGCGATGGAAAAACCCCATTGGCATCAACCACTGCCATTACTCAAAGAGATAAGACAAATCGAAGTCGATGATCCAACCTTTATCTATCATGGTAAACGATATCATGCAACGATGGAAGAACCTCTGATTTGCTTTGTATATCAGAATCAGCCAATAGCTATCTATAAAAAAGAAAATGAAACAACGTATAAAAGCGAAAGGGGTTTATGGTAAATGGAAAGATATGTACTAAATCATGAAGAGATGAAAGCGTATCCTGAACCTCTTTCAGCCTGTATTGGCTACTTTGACGGTGTTCACATCGGTCATCAGGCGCTTGTGACAACCGCGATTGAAGCAGCCAAGCAACGTAACATCAAGAGTGCGATGATTACGTTTCATCCAGACCCTTGGGTAGTTTTAAAGGATATGAAGCATGTTCAGCACTTGACGACACTCAAAGATCGACAGGATATCGTCGAAGCGATGGGGATTGATGTTTTCATTGTCATCAACTTCACTAAATCACTGGCAGCGATGAGCAAGGAAGATTTCTTTGAAACCATTCTATGTCAACTCAATCTTGAGGTTTTAGTCTATGGCTTCGACTTTCGTTTTGGGTATATGGGTCAAGGTGATACCCAATATCTTAAAGACATTGGTTCAACCTGCTTTACACCCATAGAAGTAGCAGAAGTAAAAGATGATGATGTCAAAATATCCACAACACGAATCACTCATTTAATCCAGGAAGGAAAGATGGAGGAAGTTACCCGTCTACTGAAACGACCCTATGGATTTGGTGGTATTGTGGTGGACGGGCGAAAAAAGGGAAGAGAAATCGGGTTTCCAACCGCAAACCTTGATATTCTACCTGAGTACATTGTTCCAAAGCTTGGCGTCTATATTGCACTGGCTACACTGAATCAGCGTCAGTTTCTGGCCATGGTGAATATTGGACATAACCCAACATTCAATACCCGTTCAGATGTATCCGTTGAAGCTTACCTACTTGACTTTAACGAAATGATTTATGGGCAGCGGTTGGAACTGAAATTTGTCCATCGCATACGTTCTGAGCTCAAATTTTCAAGTATACAGGAGTTGATTGAACAGATGAATGAAGATTATCGCTATACCCGGGAGTACGCACATGAGTTTAAACTTACCGAACAGTTTTAAGTTGCGCATGGCAAAGACACTGCCAGAATATCATTACAAGCAATTAATGGACAGTTATGATAAGCCTGCTTATCGTGCTTTCCGTTTTTTTGATTCTAAAATTGATCCTGCTTTTGGGCGCAGCTTGCTGCCATTTGAAACCATAGAGTCAGCATTGAATCCCAAAAGTCTTTTGTTTGATGAAAAAATTAAAATAGGTCGACATCCCTTTTACCACGGAGGAGCTCTATACCCTCAGGAACCCTCAGCAGCTCTTGTTGTCGATGTGGCTGATATACAGCCGAACCAAACGGTTATCGATGTCTGCAGTGCACCTGGAGGCAAATCCTTGCAACTGCTTCATCTACTTCAGGGAAAAGGCTATTGTGTGAGCGATGAAATCGATCGCAAACGGGTCAAAATTCTGATGAGCAACCTGGAACGAATGGGAGACGATAACTCCATTGTGACCAGCATGTCAACCCAGCAGTTATCACAGCTGTGGCCACATCATTTTGATCGTGTTATCGTGGATGCACCCTGTAGTGGTGAGGGTACCTATCGAAAAGATATTTCAGCTCGACAGTATGACAAAGATGAGAATGTTCTTGCGTGCTCACTTCGTCAAAAGGATATTTTGCACCATGCATCCAACCTGGTAAAACAGGGTGGTTATCTCATTTATTCCACATGCACGTTCAATCAGAGTGAAAATGAAGATGTGGTTGAGGAATTTTTGTCCACTCATGCTGATTTTACCATTGAACCTGTACATCTCTTTGTGGGTCAATCCGGATTTAGCAAGCACAGTGAGTACGTTCGACGTATTTATCCCTTTGATGGAGGGGAAGGGCAGTTTGTGGCAAAACTCAAATACCTGGGCGTTGAAGTTAATTCATTTACTTATCTTCGTCAAAAGCCTCTCAATCAGAAGCAAAAACAAATGCTTGCAGAGGTTTTCACTCAGGTGGACGACCGATTCTATCAGCTAAACGATCGGATTTATTTTTCTTCTCAGCCTACCTTAGCGATAACTTCCGCATTGAAGAAAGATATTTTGGTTGGATGGGATAAAGGGAACTACCTTCTTATGGAACATGAGTGCAGTAAAAACAGGCATCTAAAACACTTGTTTAAAAACAAGATTGAACTTAATCTTGATCAGGCAAATCAATATCTTCAAGGTGAAGTGCTAAATATCCAACAT
>DOKQ01000054.1 GCA_003510215.1 Erysipelotrichaceae bacterium | reverse complement strand
GATTATAAGCAACTTATCCGATTAAAAATGACACATAATGTAGATTTGATATAATCTAGACATAGGAGGCGGTTTAAATGAAAAAGTGGATACTCATTACAATGATGACATTGATTTTTGTGTCCGGATGCACATCAGCCAAAGAAGTAAATGACACAAGGCATATACCGATATACATGGAGTTTGAGCAAGATGTATTGAATGATCAGACGAAAGACCTGAGTTTCATCATTAAAAATAATACGACACAGGAATGTGTTTATGGTGAGATGTTTATGGTTGAAAAACAAGTGAGTGATCAATGGTTAGAACTTGAGTATAAGGAAGGTATGGCTTTTATCATGATTGGCTATGTACTGAACCCTTCCAAACAGGATCGAAAATCGCTCAACCTTTCAACTTATTATCACAAGCTCGAACCCGGATTGTATCGAATGAGCAAAACCGTACACTGTGATCAAGAGTTCAAAGCAGTGGCAGAATTTCGTATTGTAGAGTAAGAAAATCTAAATAAGTTGTGTACAAAGCGTGCCAGATGGCATGCTTTTTTTCTTATTTCGTTTAATCCAGTGGCGGAAACGTTTATAATGAAGTTAATCAATGTTGAAAGGCGGAAATATAAAATGAATTTTAATGTACATAGTCATCCATATGCATTAAGTCGGAATACGGTTGTGGCAAAGCATGGAATGGTCGCAACCTCCAATCCATTAGCCTCCAATGTAGGTCTTCAAATGCTACAAAAGGGAGGAAATGCGGTAGATGCAGCTATAGCAACAGCAGCAGCGTTAACGGTAGTTGAACCCACATCCAATGGTGTTGGCGGAGATTGTTTTGCCATTGTGTATATAAATGGTGAGCTACACGGGATGAATGCCTCTGGCAAATCTCCTGAGTTATTTACGATGGAAGCAGTTAAAGAAAAGCATCCAGGAATCAGTACTATGCCTTGGTTTGGGTGGACTCCAATTACAGTACCAGGTGTGCCGAAAGGGTGGGCTAAACTGAATGAACGATTTGGCCGACTATCACTTCTTGAATGTCTTCAACCCGCCATTGAATTAGCTTTATCAGGATATCCCGTTGGAGAAAATCTGGCTGAACTATGGTCCGTTGCTTCCAAGCGATATCTTGAAGAATCAAAAAACAGTACGGAGTTTGATGAATGGAAGAAAACGTTTCTGTTTGATGGTCATTCACCCGCTTTTGGTCAATTCATAACATTACCAAATCACGCTGAAACCCTGAGAAAAATTGCTCAGAGCCATTCAGATGCCTTTTACTATGGTGATCTTGCGGATGCAATCCATAATTCATCTTTGAAACACCAAGGTTTTATTCGCAAGAAAGATCTGGAAGCATTTGAAGTTGAATGGGTAGATCCTGTTTCAATCAATTATCGTGGTTATGATATCTATGAACTGCCACCCAATGGGCAGGGAATTGTGTCATTAATGGCACTAAGTATTCTGAAAAATGAAAAATTTACCTATAAAGATGAGTCAAACACCTTGCATAAGCAAATCGAAGCCATGAAATGGGCATTTGCGGATGGCATGAAACATATTACCGATCCTTCATACATGAAAGAAAAGGTATCAGATTTGATCGGTGATGCCTATGGTTTGAGTAGATACGATAAGATAACGGATGTGGCGACGATACCCGAACCTTTCGATATTCCCAATGGCGGAACTGTCTATCTTGCAACCGCAGATAAATGGGGGAACATGGTGTCCTACATTCAAAGTAATTACAGTGGATTTGGCAGTGGTGTGGTGATTGAAGATACGGGAATTGCCATGCAAAATCGTGGTCGCGATTTCTCATTGGATGCCACACATGTTAATTGCCTGGCTCCTTTAAAGAAGACGTATCACACGATTGTACCCGGATTTATCATGGAAAAGAACCGTGCTATTGGTCCATTTGGTGTTATGGGAGGGTATATGCAACCTCAAGGACATCTACAGGTAGTGATGAATATGATTGACTTCAGGTTAAATCCACAGATGGCTTTGGATGCCCCTCGCTGGCAGTGGAAATCCAAAAACCTAGTTATCGTAGAGCAGGACTTTCCAGCTCATCTTATTGTTGAGCTGATACAAAAGGGCCATCAGATGGTGATTGAACAGAATCGAAACATCTTTGGTCGTGGACAAATCATCATTCGGATGAAGAATGGTGTTTATGTCGGAGGTTGTGAATCTCGAACTGAAAGTAATATCGCCTGTTACTAAGCATGAAATAATAGACCATTTTTCACAATCAAAAGGTATTGCAAGTGGGATTTTGATATAATGAACATAATGAATAAAGGAGCAAATCATATGCTAATAACAAAAAACGGTCTACCTGTTCATCCAATCGGCCTAGGTACAAATGCCATTGGAGGACATAATATTTATTCCAATATCGACGAGACAGTAAGTAAGGAGATTGTTCGTACTTTCTTTCAACAAGGTGGAAACTTTGTGGACACTGCCTACTACTATGGCTGGGGTCGTTCTGAAGAGCTGATCGGTGAAGTCATGAAAGAGTTTGACCGAGATTCTGTCTTTATTGCAACCAAAGGAGCACATATAAGAACAGAGGATTCTTGGTATCTCGATAATTCACCGGAATTTTTAGTTAGCTGTGTTGAAGACTCGCTAAAGCGACTTCAAACGGACTATCTCGATCTGTTCTATATTCATTTTCCTGATGAAACAACGGATAAGTCGAAAGCTGTATCCGCATTACAGCAACTAAAACAACAAGGGAAAATTCGCATGATTGGTGTAAGCAATTTTTCAATGGAACAGTTAAAAGAAGCAAACGCTGAGGGTTACGTGGATGTGGTTCAGGGACATTACAACTTATTCAACCGTGATCTTGAAGGGGAATATACTCAATACATGCTTGAACATCAAATTGACTTTATCCCTTATTTCCCGTTGGCTTCGGGATTGCTCACAGGGAAATATCGACTTGATTCGGTTTTAACAGAAAAACAGAAACAGCGACCGCTATTTAGTGAAGCAAATTTTAGTGAAAATCTAAAGAAGATTGATGTATTGCATCAGTTGGCAAACCAATCCTCGGTTACCGTCGGTCAAATCGTATTGGCCTATTATCTGACACTTCCATTTGTGAGTGCTTTAATTCCTGGGGCAAAACAACCACATCAAGTGATAAGTAATTTACAAGCCGCAGAAGTCAAGTTGACTCAAGCGGATGAATCACTCATCGAAAAAACATTTACAGCTAGTGTAAGTAGTTAGAAAGGGTTTGCATGTTTTCATTGTTATTTATGATATATCTGGCATTTATCAGCCTCGGATTACCAGATACTGTCCTTGGGGCTGCGTGGCCAAGCATGCAACCGCAATTGGGAGTAAACCTTTCCTTTGCGGGCATCCTTTCGATGATTATTTCGATAGGTACCATATCATCCAGCTTTCTAAGTGGATATTTCATCAAGCAATATAGTAGTGGTCTGATTACACTGGTCAGTGTAGGATTAACGGCTGTTTCACTTCTTTGGATTGGGTTATTTCCATCGGTGGCTAGTCTAATCATTGTTTCTGTCTTTCTTGGTTTTGGGGGTGGGAATGTGGACGTAGCACTAAATCATTTTGTATCAAAACATTATGATGCCAAGCATATGAACTGGTTGCATAGCTTCTGGGGAGTTGGCGCAACTGCCGGTCCAATGCTAATATCACTTTCGTTAATACTGAATCAGGGTTGGCAAGGTGGATATCTGTTCATCGGCTTGCTTCAGCTGGTATTTGTTTATTTTCTATACCGAAGTCTACCAAAGTTTAAGGCAAAAGAAGAAAACAGTACGTTTAGTCTAGCAGATGGTCCGAAAGTTAAGCAGAAGCACTCATTGTCCTCCGGTTTGGCAAAACTCAGTTTAACAGCATTCTTCTTGTACTGTGCGATGGAAGCAACCGCAGGATTGTATGGTGCCAGTTACCTATATGCAATCAAAGGTGTGAGTAAAGAAATGGCTGCCATAGGTGCATCACTTTATTATGCAGGGATTACACTTGGACGCATTTTTTCTGGATTTGCCAGTATGAAAT
>DOKQ01000130.1 GCA_003510215.1 Erysipelotrichaceae bacterium | reverse complement strand
TGGTGCATGAGTTCCAAGTTGCCATACTCTTTTCTGTGGAATGGAATAAATCTCTCCTGAAGCATGCTTTGGATATTGCTTTTAACCATTTCGATATCAGAAAATACAGAGGCATAGGCAGAACTTGGACCTGTATGAAACTTAATGGATGAATCATTAATTTGGGTGACACACATCTCGAGAGCTGAGATAACTTTAAGTTTGATAAATTCACAGCGTTTACGACCGATTTTTTTGTAATAAAGAAATGAAAATAGGAAGTTGCTAAGGATGGCGACAAGGACACCAAGTCCCAATGCCGCAATTCTTAATCTGAATGTCAAGAAAATACTTGGGATTCCATCTGGGGTGCTTTGAATAAACTGAGTCATGTAAATACTTGTAAAAATGGCTACAGGGGATACCATTCGATAGTCTATCTTTAGTGCAAAGAAGATTGTAAATGCCATCCCGAGGGCAATAGTTACAAAGCTAATCTGATATCCCATCAAATAAACAAGGATGCCGGTTGTGAGTGCTCCTAAAGTTGAGGCAAGTAGTTGGTTGTATCCAGAGCGTAATCCGGACACATTCGTTGGTTCAAGGTTATACATGACACCAAGCAAAACAGATATCATGTCCAGTCGAGTAACAGAAAATGCATTTCCTGCGATAAATCCAACGCTGAGTGCAACCATGGCTTTGAAGATAAATAACCAGGAGTCCAATAGAACGGCTTCTCTTTTCAGAGAAAGTTTTTTAAGGATATGTATCATGCTATTCACTTCCTTCAACTAGAAAGAATGGAGGAATAGCTATAGGGGTTAGTGTATAGGATTCCCAGACGCGATGGATCAGATAAGGCTCTTCTCTTAACATATTCTCAACTTCTTCAGGGGTATCTAAATTAAATATGACGATTGATCCACACATATTTTTGTGTTCATTGAGTATGGCGCTAGCTAGAATCACGAGCTTATGATCTTTGTTTTGCTTGAGTATTTCTAGATGCTGCTGCCGATGTGTCATACGCCGCTGCAGTGCTTGATCGTCAGTATAGTCGAATGCTTGTAACAAGATTGGCATAAGATCTCCTCCTTGGTATAAGTCTACAATATTTTTTAAATTTGTGGTACACTATTTTGGGTGATATTGTGAAAAATATAAAAGTTATCGCATTTGATATGGATAATACATTAATTGACCGTCAGCATGCTGCCAGAAATTTCCTTAGGGATATGGTGAACATGGATACGAATGGTCGATTAAGCGATGTTGAGATGGATGAGTTTATTGAAGAGTTTATGGAGTTGGATCTTGAGGGTTCACAGGATAAAGAGATCCTTTTTTCTTTTTATCTAAAACGGTTAAATATAAGTCATCGGACATGGATGGAAGTTGATAGACAATGGGCTCAAGAACTGTTTAATTACTTGAGGTTGGTTCCTTATGCAATTGAAGTGCTTGATCAATTGTCTAAGAACTATCGGTTGGCACTATTGACGAATGGGAATGCTCAGTCTCAACGATTAAAAATGAGTGTTTTCCCACATTTAAACTGGTTTGATATCACGATGGTTGCTGAGGAATACGGTGCTCAAAAACCGGATCGAACCTTATTTGATCAGATGGCACTACTTCTTGGGGTGGAAAATCATGAAATTGTCTATGTGGGAGATCATCCCGTGAATGATGTGTTTGGTGCAGTAAATGCTGGAATGCAAGCGGTACTTGTCCGTGAAAAGCTGAATGAACCGATAGAAGTTCCATATGTAAGGGTGCATAAACTCGTTGAATTACTGGATTTATTTGATTAATTCGTCATTGAACACCTGATCATTTAGGTGTTTTTGCTTGTTTAAAAGTTGGGGATAAAAAGCCTTGCACTATAGGCCTTGATATGTTATTATACTGAGGCATCCGCATGGACGTGCGAGGTTGCCGGCACACTGATATACGTTGTCATGGTTCAGTGAGAAGTCGGGGAATTCGCATCGAGCGGGTCTATCATGGATATAGACGCAAGAATAGGAGGAATTTTCCATGGCAAAGAATAGCATTCGCATTCGTTTAAAAGCCTACGAGCACAGAGTTATCGATGCAGCTGCTGAAAAAATTGTTATCGCAGCAAACGATCACGGTGCCAAAAAAGTAGTTGGCCCTGTACCATTGCCAACTGAAAGACAAGTAATCACAGTATTACGTGCGGTACATAAGTATAAGGATTCCCGTGAGCAATTCGAAATGAGAACTCACAAACGTTTGATCGAAATCGTCGGTCCAACCGCAGAAACGATTGATGCACTTAGTCGTTTAGAATTACCTAGCGGTGTCGACATCGAGATCAAGCTGTAGTGATGGAGGTGACGTTATGAAAGGTATTTTAGGTCGTAAGGTCGGTATGACTCAAGTATTTACAGAGGATGGAGCATTAGTCCCTGTAACTGTCGTTGAGGTTCAACCGAATATCGTATTACAAAAGAAAACAATTGAGACAGATGGCTACGAAGCTATTCAATTGGGTTTAGAGAATGTCAAAGAACAACGCGCAACCAAACCTCAACTTGGACACGCTGCGAAGGCACAAACTTCTGCAAAGAAATATGTTCGTGAAATTCGCGGAAACGAAATGTTCGATTTCGAAGTAGGTCAAGAAGTTAAGGCAGACGTATTTGCTGCTGGCGACATCGTTGATGTTTCTGGAACATCCAAAGGTAAAGGGTTCACTGGTGCGATCGTTCGTAATAACCAGAAGATGGGTCCTTCATCTCACGGTTCTGGTCATCACCGCGGTATCGGTTCATTGGCTACGATCGGTCGTAACAATGGGATTATTAACAAAGGTCGCATTATGGCTGGTCAAGAAGGTGGATTTACCACAACAAATAAAAATCTTGAAGTTGTCAAAATTGACACCGAAAAGAATTATGTATTGATCAAAGGAAATGTTCCTGGACCAAGACGCGGTCTTGTAATCATTAAGACGGCTACAAGTAACGTGAAGTCAAAGGGAGCTAAGGTCCTAGTGGACTACACTGCAGCTAAGGAGGAGTAATAAGATGCTAAAAGTTAATGTACTTAATCTTGAGGGAACACCTCTAAGAGAAATCGAACTTGCTGCAGAAGTATTCGGTATTGAACCAAATAATCAAGCAATCTTCGATGCCATCATGATGCAACGTGCTTCGGTGCGTCAAGGTACACATGATGTAAAAAACCGCCGCGAAGTTCGTGGTGGTGGACGCAAACCATGGCGTCAAAAAGGAACAGGTCGTGCTCGTCAAGGGTCAATCCGTTCTCCACAATGGCGTGGCGGTGGAATCGTCTTCGGACCTACTCCACGTAGCTATGCCTACAAATTGAACCGTAAGGTTCGTCGTTTGGCTCTTAAGTCCATTCTATCCCAAAAAGCAATCGATACAAATATCGTTGTTGTTGAAGGATTGAACATGGCTACTCCAAAGACCAAAGACTTTGTCAAAGTTATGAATGCTTTGAATCTTGAAAACAAAACATTGTTTGTTGTTTCTGGAGCTGAAGAGTTTGATAACGCATTCTTGTCACTTCGCAATTTGCCAAATGCAATGATGCTTTCAGTAGAAGGTTTGAATGTATATGATGTTGCGAACGCAGATGTGCTTGTCTTTACAGAGACTGCAGCAAATCTAGCTGGGGAGGTGCTTGCGTAATGAGTAACCCAAGAGACATTATTATTCGTCCAATCATCACTGAAAAGTCGATGAAATTGACAGATGCTGATAACAAGTACACATTCGAAGTAGCTAAAGGATCAAATAAGACACAAGTTCGTCAAGCGATCGAAGCTATCTTCAATGTTAAAGTTGAAAAGGTCAACATCCTGAATGTTCGCCCTAAAACAAAGAGAATGGGCAAATATGTTGGTAAAACCAACGCAGTTCGTAAAGCAGTCGTAAAACTTGCTGAAGGACAAACAATCAACTTATTCTAAGACTAAGTTGACTATATCGGAAGAACACGCTATTTCCGGATAAATGCGTAAGGAGGAAAAAGTTCTCATGGCGATTAAACAATATAAACCGACCACGCCAGGTCGTAGAGGAATGACAACCTTAGCCAATAAAGAATTAACAACGGCTAAACCAGAGCGTTCCTTGTTAGAGCCCATCAAGAGTAAGGGCGGTCGCAACAACCTTGGACGAATTACAACTCGTCATCAAGGTGGTGGACATAAAAGAATGTATCGCGTCATTGACTTCAGACGTGATAAAGATAATGTACCTGCAAGAGTAGCAAGTATTGAGTACGATCCAAACCGTTCAGCAAATATTGCTTTGTTGAACTATGCGGATGGTGAAAAACGCTATATCCTTGCTCCAAAAGGATTAACTGTTGGCGCAACAGTCTATAGTGGTCCTCAAGCGGATATCAAAGTTGGTAACGCAATGGAACTTGGGCAAATGCCTGAAGGTACAGTTATCCACAATATTGAATTAAAACCTGGTAAGGGTGGACAATTAGCTCGTTCTGCGGGTGTATCTGCTCAAATCCTTGGTTCTGAAGGACGTTATGTTATCGTTCGTTTAGCATCTAGTGAAGTTCGTAAGATCTTGGCTACATGCCGTGCAACCATTGGGGTTGTCGGAAACGAAGATCATAGCCTAGTCAATGTTGGTAAAGCAGGTCGTTCCCGTTGGATGGGTATCCGTCCTACAGTACGCGGTTCTGCAATGAACCCAGTAGATCACCCTCATGGTGGTGGTGAAGGTCGCACACCTATCGGTCGTGTTGCTCCTATGACACCTTGGGGTAAAAAAGCTATGGGTGTTATTACTCGTAAGAAGAAAAAAGCTTCTTCGAAGCTAATCGTTCGCGGTCGTAGAGCGAAGTAAACGAAAGGAAGGAAAAGAACATGAGTCGTAGTTTGAAAAAAGGTCCTTTCTGTGATGAACACTTGATGAATAAAGTGGAATCATTGAATGCGAAAGGTAAAAAAGAAGTAATTAAAACCTGGTCCCGCCGTTCAACCATTTTCCCTCAGTTCGTTGAACATACCTTTGCGGTTTATAACGGTAAAGAACATGTCCCAGTATTCGTTACTGAGGATATGGTTGGTCACAAACTAGGTGAATTTGTCCCTACACGCAAGTATGGTGGACATGGCGATGACAAGAAAGCTGGACGTTAGGAGGTATAACCATGGAAGTTAAAGCAACAGCAAAAACCATCCGTGTTACTCCTCGTAAAGCACGTTTGGCACTTGATTTGATTCGAGGTAAAGATGTTAAAGAGGCTGCAGCTATCTTAAAGTTCACACCGAACTTTGCAGCAGAAGCAGCAGGAAAAGTTCTAAAATCAGCAGTAGCAAATGCAGTGAACAACCATCAACTAAATGAAGAGAAGTTGTACATCAAAGCTTGTTATGCTGATGAGAGTATTGTATTAAAGCGGTTTATGCCTAGAGCAAAAGGTTCTGCATCCGCAATTCACAAACGTACCAGCCACATCACTGTTGTGGTTGCGGAACGTGATTAGGAGGAACACATATGGGTCAAAAAGTTAGTCCTATCGGATTGCGCATCGGAGTGATCCGCGACTGGGAATCAAGATGGTTTGCCGAAAAAGAGTTCGGTAATCTATTGATCGAAGACGTGAAGATTCGTGAATTTTTATTCGAAGCCCTTAAAAATGCTTCTGTTTCTCGCGTTGAAATCGAACGTTCAAAAAACCGTGTGGAAATCATTATTCGCACAGCTCGCCCAGGTGTTATCATCGGTACAAACGGTGAAAACATTGAGCGTGTTAAAAAGCAACTGGAAGCAATGACAGCTGGCAAACAAGTTCACGTACGTGTTCTTGAAATTGCTAATCCTGATTTGGATGCATATCTTGTTGCTAAGAGTATTGCTGAGCAATTGGAGCAACGTGCTTCTTTCAGAACTGCTCAAAAGCGTACAATCCAAAAGACAATGCGTGCAGGAGCTAAAGGAATCAAAACCATGGTTTCCGGTCGTTTAGGTGGTACTGATATTGCTCGTAGCGAAGGCTACTCAGAAGGTATCGTTCCACTTCATACACTACGCTCTGATATCGATTATGCGGTCGTAGAAGCACATACAACTTATGGTCGTTTAGGTGTTAAAGTATGGATTTGCCGTGGTGAAGTATTGCCAGGACAAATGGTTACTGAACCTGAAGCACCAAAGTCTGCACCGTCAGATCGTAGACGTCGCCCTGCAAGAGGGGATCGCCGTCCACGCAGAGACAATGCGCCAGCACGTAATACGGCTGGTGAAGCTAAGGACGGAGGTAAGTAATTATGTTAATGCCAAATAGAACGAAATACAGAAGACCACACCGTCTAAGCCACGAAGGTCGTTCAAAAGCGGGTCGTGAAGTGGTTTTTGGTGAATTTGGTTTGATGGCTGAATCTGGCGCTTACGTAAGTAACCGTCAAATTGAATCAGCTCGTATTGCCATGACACGTTATATGCGTCGTGGTGGTCAAGTTTGGATTAAAATTTTCCCACACTTGGCAATTACAAAAAAACCTTTAGAAGTGCGGATGGGTTCCGGTAAAGGAGCTCCTGAAGGATGGGTAGCAGTTGTGCAGCCAGGCCGCGTTATGTTTGAAATTGGTGGCGTTTCTGAGGAAATCGCACGCGAAGCATTCCGTCTAGCTTCTCACAAACTACCAGTTAAAACAAAGTTTGTCCGTAAAGGCGAGGAGGAATAGGCATGTTGATCAAGGAAATTCGTGAAAAAAGCAACGTTGAGTTGCTAAAAGAAATCGATTCTTTAAAAGAAGAATTGTTCAATCTTCGCTTTCAACAAGCTACTGGCCAACTAAGCAACCCTGCTCGTATTAAAGCAGTTCGCAAGACCATTGCACGTATTAAAACGGTCATCACTGAGCGTTCACTCAGTGGTCAACAATAGGAGGTCATTAGAAGATGGAAAGATCAAAACGCAAAGTTTACCGCGGAAAGGTTGTTTCTGATGCTATGGATAAAACTGTAGTTGTAGAAGTAACAACATCCAAAAGACATCCGTTGTATGGTAAGCGTGTAAAATATTCGAAGAAATTTAAGGCTCATGACGAGTTAAACGAGGCAAAAGTAAACGATTTGGTTGAAATTATGGAAACACGTCCACTTTCAGCAACAAAACGTTTCCGTATCGTTAAAATCGTTGAAAAAGCCGTCATTCTTTAGTTAGGAGGGTACGTTGATGATTCAAAACGAAACCAGATGTCGGGTAGCCGACAATACCGGTGCTAAAGAAGTATTGGTAATCCGTTGCCTAGGTGGTAGCCGCCGTCGTACATCCAGCATCGGTGATGTTGTGGTGTGCACTGTTAAAGAAGCTTCACCTGGTGGAACAGTCAAAAAAGGCGATGTAGTTAAAGCTGTTGTCGTTCGTACAAAATATGGAGTACGTCGCGAGAACGGATCATACATCAAATTTGATGACAATGCTGTAGTTATTATTAAAGAAGATAGAACGCCAAAGGGAACACGTATTTTCGGTCCTGTGGCAAGAGAACTCCGTGAGAAAGACTTTATGAAAATTGTGTCTTTAGCTCCGGAAGTACTATAGGAGGCGAGCAACGATGAAAATCAAAAAAGGCGATAAGGTAAAAGTAGTTACTGGTGCTAGCAAAGGTTTAATCGGTGAAGTCACCGCTGTCTTCCCAAAAGAAGAAAAGGTTATCGTTGAGGGCGCTAATGTTGCTAAGAAGCACTTGAAGCCAACTCAACAAAATCCAGATGGTGGTATTGTTGAAAAAGAAGTACCAATTCATGTTTCAAACGTGATGTTGTATGACTCGAAGGCAAAAACCGTAAGCCGTGTTGGATATAAAGAAGAAAAAGGCAAGAAAGTACGCGTCCTGAAGAAAACCGGCGCTGTACTTAAGTAAGAGGAGGTAGCATAGATATGAACCGCCTAATTGATAAATACAAAACGGAGGTAGTTCCTGGGTTGGTTAAGAAATTTAACTATACTTCAGTAATGCAAGCTCCTAAAATTGAGAAAATCGTCATTAACATGGGTGTTGGTGATGCGATTGCGAATCCTAAAGCCTTGGAAGAAGCAGTTGCTGAACTAACTCAAATCGCTGGTCAAAAACCTGTGATTACAAAAGCCAAGAAATCTATTGCGAACTTTAAACTTCGTGAAGGTATGGCTATTGGCTGTAAAGTGACACTACGTGGTGAGAAAATGTATGAGTTTTATGACAAACTTGTTAACATTGCATTGCCTCGTGTTCGTGACTTCCGAGGTGTAAGTTCCTCTGCTTTTGATGGTCGTGGTAACTTTACACTAGGTGTTAAGGAACAATTAATTTTCCCTGAAATCAATTATGATAAAGTTAATCGTGTGCGTGGAATGGACATCGTAATCGTTACAACTGCGAACACAGACGAAGAAGGACGCGCATTGCTTGCTGATATGGGCATGCCGTTCGAGAAGAAGTAGGAGGACTTAAACATGGCAAAAAAAGCAATGATTATCAAATCAAAACGTCCTCAGAAATTCCAAGTTCGTGAGTACACACGTTGCGAACGTTGTGGACGTCCTCACGCAGTATTGCGTAAATTCAAACTATGCCGTATTTGCTTCCGTGAGTTGGCCTATAAAGGTCAAATTCCGGGTGTCAAAAAGGCTAGTTGGTAGAACAACGGAAGGAGGAACAAGTCATGATGAATATGACAGATCCAATTGCCGATATGCTTACAAGAATTCGTAACGCTGTACAAGCACGTCACGAAACGGTAGATATTCCGGCAAGCAAGGAAAAAGTAGAAATTGCAAGAATTTTGAAAGAAGAAGGATTTATCATCGGTTACTCAGTTGAGGGCGATGTTAAAAAAACACTGACTGTTACGTTAAAGTATGGTCCAAATAATGAGAAAGTTATCGCTGGTTTAAAGCGCATCTCGAAGCCTGGTCTTCGTGTATATGCTGAATCAGATAACATTCCACGTGTATTGAATGGACTGGGCATCGCCATTCTATCCACTTCTTCCGGTTTAATGACTGGAAAAGATGCTAAGAAGAAGCACATTGGCGGCGAAGTTGTCGCATATGTGTGGTAGTGGAGGAACTAACTCATGTCACGTATCGGTAATAAAGCGATTACCATTCCAGCTGGCGTTGAAATAACAATTGCTAGTGGGAATGAAGTGACAGTTAAAGGTACAAAAGGAACTTTGACTCGTCAATTCAGCCCAATCTTGGGTATCGAGATCAATGATGGCATCTTAACAGTAACACGTCCGAACGATCAAAAACATACGAAGCAATTGCATGGTACAACTCGTGCATTGTTGAATAACATGGTTGAAGGTGTTTCCAAAGGATTCACACGTCAACTTGAATTGGTTGGTATCGGTTATCGTGCAGCTGTTAGTGGTGACAAATTGACTTTAAGCGTTGGTTATTCTCACCCAGTAGTATTCGAAATGGAACCAGGAGTGAATGTAACTGTTGGTAAACCTACTGAAATCACTGTTGAAGGTATTGATAAGCAACGTGTTGGTGAATGGGCTGCAAATATTCGCGCAGTTCGTAAACCAGAACCATACCTTGGTAAAGGTATCAAGTATAAGAATGAGCAAATCCGTCGTAAAGAAGGTAAGACGGCTGGTAAGAAATAGTGGGAAAGGAGATGTTGAACTATGCTTAAAAAAGTATCAAAAAACGAAGAAAGAATTCGTCGTCATAAGCGCGTTCGCGCAAAAGTGCATGGCACTCCTGAGCGCCCACGTCTTTGTGTTTTCCGTTCAAACTCGAACATTTCCGTTCAAGTTATCGATGACACAAAGGGTGTGACCCTGGTTTCTGCTAGCAGTTTGGATATGAAACTGGAAAATGGTGGAAATGTGGATGCAGCTAAGGCTGTAGGTGCAGAAGTTGCAAAACGTGCACTAAAAGCAAGTATTGAAGATGTAGTATTCGATCGTGGCGGTTATTTGTATCACGGCCGAGTCAAGGCGCTAGCTGATGCAGCTAGAGAAGCCGGGTTAAAATTCTAGGAGGGCAACAAAATGGAACGCAAACCAAGAAGAGTAGACAGAGAACGCGATAAGGAATTTGAAGAGCGCGTTGTCGTCATCAACCGCGTTACGAAAGTTGTAAAAGGTGGACGTAGATTCCGCTTTGCAGCGCTCGTTGTTGTTGGCGACAAAAAAGGCCGCGTTGGATTCGGTACAGGTAAAGCAAACGAAGTACCTGATGCAATTAAGAAAGCTATTGAAGATGCGAAGAAAAATCTTATCCGTGTTCCTATTGTCAATAACGGAACAACCATCCCTCATAAAATCACAGGCCGTTACGGTGCTGGCCGCGTTATGTTACGCCCTGCATCAGAAGGTACTGGAGTTATCGCAGGTGGTGCTGTTCGTGCAGTATTGGAACTAGCAGGTATTACTGACGTATTATCTAAGAGTTTGGGATCTCGTACACCAATCAACATGGTTCGTGCAACAGTTGGTGCGTTGGGTGACCTTACGACACTTGAAGAAGTTGCGCGTCTTCGTGAGAAGAAACCACACGAAATTCGTGGTTAATAAAGGAGGGTGCGAACATGAAATTACATGAACTAAAATATACCGAAGGAGCTCGTCGCGATAGCAAGCGTATTGGTCGTGGTCAAGGTTCTGGTACAGGTAAAACTGCCGGAAAAGGACACAAAGGACAAAACGCTCGTAGTGGTGGCGGTGTATCTTTAGGTTTTGAAGGTGGACAAACACCTTTATTCCGTCGTATTCCAAAACGTGGGTTTACAAACTTTAATCGTGTAGAATACGGAATCGTAAATGTCGAAACGTTGAATCGTTTTGAAGATGGAACTGTAGTAACTATTGAACTACTACTTGAAACCGGTTTGGTTCGTAAAGAACTTAATGGTATTAAAGTGTTGGGTAATGGTACTCTTGAAAAGAAACTGACAGTTCAAGCTAACAAATTCTCTAAATCAGCAGTAGAAGTGATTGAGCAGGCAGGCGGAAAAGTAGAGGTGATCTAAGCATGATCAAACAGTTCATCGATTTGTTCAAAAGCAAAGATATCACCAAACGAATTCTGTTTACACTGGGTATGTTGTTTATTTATCGTTTGGGTGCAGGTATTCCTGCTCCAATGGTAAATACAGGTGCCTTGCTTGCAGGATTCTCCGATGATTCAATTCTCGGAATGATGAATCTTTTAGGTGGTGGAGCACTTCAGGAGTTTTCAGTACTGGCTATGGGTGTTGGACCTTACATTACAGCGTCAATTATTATTCAATTATTGGCTATGGATGTAGTTCCTTCTTTAGCTGAACTGGCAAAATCAGGAGCTCAAGGAAAGATGAAGATGGATAAGATCACTCGCTATGTTGCGGTTATCCTAGCTTTCTTACAGTCCTTTACTATGACCTATGCTTTTGATATTTCTTATGGGATTTTGATCAATGCTAATTTTGCCACATACTTGTACGTTGCTACAGTATTGACCGCAGGAACGATGTTCCTGTTATGGATTGCGGATAGAATTTCGATGTTTGGAGTTGGAAATGGTGTCTCGATGATTATCTTCGCAGGTATCGTATCTAATATTCCATTCAGATTTTCCCAGGCATTCCAAACGTTAGTTGATCGTAGTAGCAATACTGCTATGTTCAATGGATTCTTGAATTATGGTTTGTTCATTCTGATGTACTTGGCTATTATTGTCCTGGTTATCTTTATGTCAACTGCCGTGCGCAAGATTCCTATTCAATACACTTCTTCTTCAGTTCGCAAAGGCAAAAATGATATTACTTATTTGCCGCTGAAGATTAACTCTGCCAGTGTTATCCCAGTTATCTTTGCTTCCGCAATTATGACTGCGCCAGTCACTGTGTTGAGCTTTTTCCCTCAAACAGGTTTTTACGAAACGTTGAGCACAGTTCTTAACTTCACTCAACCGATTGGATTAACAATCTATGTCGTATTAATCATTCTCTTTACATTCTTCTATACTGGATTACAAGTTGATCCAGAGAAAATTTCTGAGAATTTAGGGAAGTCCGGTACTTACATTCCTGGTATTCGCCCAGGAAGTGAGACAAAAGAGTATATCGGAAAAGTACTAAATCGAATCACAGTACTTGGGGCATTGTTCTTGGCGTTTATCGCTGCCTTGCCTTATGTACTTCCTATGATTTCCAATCTTCCAAGTTCGATTTCGGTCGGTGGAACAGGAATTATCATTGTGGTGGGTGTTGCGATGGAAACGATGAAGGATTTAACAGGTAAACTAACTCAAAAGCAATATCGCGGATTTGTATCCCGATAAGAGGTAATAGCCATGAACATTTTAATTATGGGAGCCGCAGGTAGTGGTAAAGGAACCATGTCAAAGATGATTGTGCAGAAATACAATATTCCGCATATTTCGACTGGAAACATGTTTCGTGAAGCTATGGCCGCTGAAACAGAATTAGGTATTGTGGCGAAGAAGTACATTGATCGTGGGATGCTCGTTCCTGATGATACAACGATTGCAATGATTCGTGAACGCTTATTGCGTCCGGATTGTCAGCAGGGGTATCTTTTGGATGGCTACCCACGGACACTCGTACAAGCTCATGCCTTCGAAGATATTGCGAATGAAATTGGTCGACCTGTTCAAATTGTTTTAAATTTAGCCGTTGAATTAGACGCTCTAGCCCCTCGGGTAACTGGACGTAGAATTTGCGAAACCTGTGGTGCAATTTATCATATACAATTCTCCCCTAGCAAGGTTGAAGGAATTTGTGATAAGTGTCAAACACCACTCACTCATCGAAGTGACGATACGGTTGAGCAGCTGGCTGTTCGATTAAAAGAACACGTGTTGCTTACCAAACCAGTCTTAGATTATTACAGTAGTGAAGGCTTGGTTCGTTACGTTGATGCCACTAAGGATATTGATTCTGTGTGGAGAGATATAGAAATAGCACTGGAGAGTATCGAATGATCAGTACAAAATCAGCTAGAGAAATAGAATACATGAGAGAGGCAGGTCGCATTGTTGCGCTGGCTCATCAGGAAGTTGCTAAAGCAATCGCGCCAGGGGTTTCTACGAAACAATTGGATGAGATTGTTGAAAAGATTATCCTGGATCATGGTGCCACCCCATCCTTTAAGGGATATGGAGGCTTTCCTGCGTCGATTTGTGCATCCATCAATTCAACACTAGTACATGGAATTCCAGATAAGAAAACAGTGCTCAAAAGCGGTGATATCATCTCAATTGATATTGGTGCTTGCTATAAAGGCTATCACGGCGATAGCGCCTGGACATATGGAGTTGGTGAGATTTCCGATGAGGCTAAACACCTGATGGAAGTGACCAGAGAATCATTGTTTACAGGCTTAGCACAAGCAAAGCCCGGTAATCGCCTCGGCGATATATCGCATGCAATCGGTGAATATGTTCATTCATTTGGTTATAGTGTTCCTATGGAATACGCTGGCCATGGGATTGGCACATCATTGCATGAAGAACCATCGGTTCCAAATTTTGGACCTGCAAATCGAGGCGTTGTACTTAAAGAAGGTATGACCTTGGCTGTAGAGCCTATGGTTCATCGCGGGAAACCTTTTACAAGAGTTCTTGCAGATGATTGGACTGTAGTAACAAAAGATGGATCCTTAGCAGCACATTATGAACATACAATTGTCATAACTGCCGATGGATATATGATTCTAACAACCCTATGACCGGAAAAGGAGAGATGCCAATTTATGGGAAAACAAGATGTAATTGAGATTGATGGTATCGTTGAAGAAACGTTACCAAGCACTATGTTCAAAGTGAAATTAGCCAATGGGCATGAAATTTTAGCCCACGTTTCTGGTAAAATCCGCATGCACTACATTCGCATTTTACCAGGTGACCGTGTCACCGTTGAGATTTCACCTTATGATTTAACACGTGGGCGTATAACATTTAGACATAAATAGTCTATTAGGAGGAACGCATGAAAGTAAGACCATCTGTCAAACCAATATGCGATAAGTGCCGTGTCATTAAGCGTAATGGTCGCGTAATGATTATTTGTGAAAATCCGAAACACAAGCAACGTCAAGGAAACTAGGAGGTAAAACACATATGGCTCGTATTGCTGGAGTAGATATTCCGCGTAATAAACGCGTAGTAGTATCATTAACATATATCTATGGTATCGGACGTCCAAAAGCTGAGTTAATTCTTGCAAACGCAGGAATCAGTGAGGATATCCGTGTCAAAGATCTTAGTGAAGAACAAGTCAACGCAATTCGTCAAGAAGTTGACAAAGTTAAAGTAGAAGGTGACTTGCGCCGCGAAGTTTCATTGAACATCAAACGTTTAATGGAAATCGGTTGTTACCGTGGTATCCGCCATCGTCGTGGATTACCTGTTCGTGGTCAACGTACCAAAACAAACGCTCGTACACGTAAAGGACCTCGTCGTACTGTAGCGAACAAGAAGAAATAGACGATAGGAGGAAAGAGAAATGGCAAAAGCTAAGACAACCACACGCAAACGTCGTGTACGTAAGAATATAGCCCGTGGCGTAGCTCATATTCATTCTACGTTTAATAACACTATCGTCACAATTACCGATGAAAAAGGGAACGTGTTGGCTTGGTCCTCTGCTGGTGCATTGGGCTACAAAGGTTCCCGTAAATCAACTCCTTTCGCAGCACAATTAGCTTCTGAAGCAGCAGCGAAAGCAGCGATGGATCATGGGATGAAAGCTGTAGAAGTAAACGTTAAAGGACCTGGTCCTGGACGTGAAGCAGCTGTTCGTGCATTGCAGACAGCTGGATTGGAAATCAGCGTTATTAACGATGTAACACCAATTCCGCATAACGGATGCCGTCCGCCAAAACGGCCACGTGGTTAATTCACCCGCAAAGGAGGAGTAAGTAATGCAAAAATTCGAACGTGCCAAAATAGATATCAAAGAATATATTGAGTCTCAACACTATGGAAAGTTTGTCGTTGAACCATTCGAAAGAGGGTTCGGTACAACGATCGGGAACGCACTAAGACGTGTTTTACTATCCTCTTTACCCGGTGCAGCGGTCTATTCGATCAAGATTGAAAAAGTATACCATGAGTTTACTGCAATCCCTGGTGTCGAAGAAGATGTTACAACAATTATCTTGAATATTAAAGATTTAGTTATGACCATTGCGGATGATGAAGTTTATACTTTAAGAATCTCTGAAAAGGGACCAAAGGTTGTCACCGCAAAAGACATAATTTGTCCAACGAATGTTGAAATCCTGAATAAGAATCACGTGATTGCAACATTGGAAGAAGGTGGCGTTCTTGAGATGGAGATGAAAGCCCGTATTGGCCGCGGCTATGTCAGCGCTGATACAAATAAATCTCTATACCAAGGCTCATCGCAAGGAATCGGTACAATTTATACTGATTCAATCTATACACCAATTGAAAGAGTATCTTATCAAATTGAGCCAACTCGTGTCGGTCAAGATACAAAATACGATCGTTTAGTTCTAGAAATTTGGACCAATGGATCCATTACTCCAGAAATGTCATTATCTTTAGGCGCAAAAATTCTTGATGACCATTTACAATTGTTTATGGACATTCAGGAATCAGTCAGCCAAATGGATTCTGTCATGAAAGAAGCGAATGGAGAAGTTGTGAACAAAGGACTGGTTATGATGATTGAAGATCTTGATTTATCAGTTCGTTCTTACAACTGTTTGAAACGTGCCGGTATTCAAACTGTCGAAGAGTTGACTATGCGTACCGAAGATGAAATGATGCGTGTACGTAATCTTGGTAAGAAATCGTTGAAAGAAGTAAAAGACAAATTAATCGAATTGGGTCTTAGCTTCAAGTCTTTTGAGTAACGGTAAAGGAGGAAGAACCTTATGTGGAATCGTAAATTAGGACGTACCTCAGATCACCGCAAAGCGTTGTTACGTAATATGGCTACAAGTGTCATCGTTCATGGAAAAATCGAGACAACTGAAAAGAAAGCTATGGAACTTCGTTCTGTTGTGGATGAGTTGATTACATTGGCGAAGCGTGGAGACCTTCATGCACGTCGCCAAGCAGCAAAATTAATGTTTAATGTTGTTGCAAATGAAGAAACTGGTCAACTAGCTCTTCAGAAATTATTTGATGAGATTGGACCAAAATATAAGGATCGTCAAGGTGGATATACTCGTGTGTTGAAAACAAATCAACGTCGTGGAGATGCTGCCCCAATGGCGATTATCGAATTGGTATAAGAGCGGATTTATCCGCTTTTTTCCTATGAAAAAGCCGCTAGATCAGATTAGAGATGAAGCTTTAAAACATGCTGTACCGATTATGTCAGATAACTCGATTGAGTTTATTGCGAAAGTGGCCAGTAGATTTTCATGTTCGAAAATTTTGGAAATTGGTACTGCTGTAGGGTATTCTTCTTTAAAACTATTAAGCTTATTGCCTGATGTACATATAACTACAATTGAAAGAGATGAAAAACGATTTGAACAAGCTGCTAAGCACATAGACATACTGGAAGCCTCAGAATCTGTCCGTGCCTTATGCATGGATGCATTTGACTATCTTCCGCAAGAGTGGTTTGATTTATTGATTATTGATGGTGCAAAAGCGCAGAATCAAGCTTTCTTCGATCGGTTTTTTCCATTTGTATCAAAGCGGGGAGTTGTGATTGTGGATAACATCGACTTTCATGGACATGTTTCTTTAAGTGACTCAATAGGGAATGATCGAAGAAATCTTCGTCAAATGGTCCAGAAAATAGCGAAGTTTGAACAATACATTTATCATCGCGAGGATTTGATTGTGGAAAAAGTAAATGTAGGTGACGGTATGATGGTGATTTATCGCAAAGAGCGGTGAATCACCTTTTTTACATCGATTTTTCTTTGTGTAAATTCATGTTATAATAAGAAAAAGAAAGGAAGATGACTATGAACGAATTTCTGGATCATATTGATTGGTTGTTCTTTGCTCCGTTTGTCTTGTATTTCTTCTTTCTCGCACCCATGTTGATTTGCATCTACTTATACGATCAGTTAAATCCACAATTACTGATTAAACTGAATGTGGATCGATCAAAAGTGGCTCATGTGGCTATTGGTCTTTATACGGTAATGTATTTGCTCGCGTGGCTGATTGTTTAAATAAGAAAGGTGTTAATTATGAAAAAAGTTCTTACTGGTGTAGTTGTTGCGGCGATAGGTACAGCGGTAGTCGCTGTAATTAAGCTGACTAAAAAGAAAGAAAAGGAAGTTGAGTTTATTGAAATCGATGAATCAATGGTTGTGAATGTTCCGATGCGGTTTCACAGTGTGTATACATATTGTCCTCTAGAGTTAGTTGATTCTTTACGTCAAGAATGTAAAATGAAGATGGAGAGTCTGGCAGATGTTGAAAAGGTTGTCCTTCGCCATTTTATAAGCTTTCCAACACAAGACGATTTATTTTCATCCGTGAAGGAAATCAAAGGACTTGAATATATGCTTGAGGAAGTAAGTGAAGATCGAAGTGTTGTATTAAGAAAGGTTGTGAACAACTATTTTGAAGATGTTTATGCACAACTTTGTGAGGTAGCAAACACGGCAAGAAAATATAATGGTGATTATCAAGGCTTTAAGTTGCAGGGCGAACCGTCCGAGTAAAGGTACTAGACAATAGATGAAAAAACCGCTTAAATAGCGGTCTATTGTTCTGTTTGAAAAGCAATTGAAGCAGTTGTTATTGTTTGTGTTTTTTTATGCTGCGGTGTATAATAATGAGGTTATGAGGTGGCTGTGTGAAACAAGTAGAAGTTAAAAATTTGAGATTTAGCTATGATGATGAAGTCGATGCAGTAAAGAATGTGTCTTTTTCTGTAGAGAAGGGTACATATACATGTATCATTGGTCATAATGGTAGCGGGAAATCCACCATTGCAAAATTGTTAATTGGTCTTATTGATCGTAATGAGGGTGAAATCATGATTGATGGCATCGTTTTGACTGATAAGACAATCTATGATGTGCG
>DOKQ01000176.1 GCA_003510215.1 Erysipelotrichaceae bacterium | reverse complement strand
ATGGTATTGTTTATGCCACCTAAATCAGGAGTTTTAATCTGAATCATGTGACCAGCTTTATTATCAGCGAAATATTTGATATCTTCAAGCGTGTTGCACCACTCATCCGCAACGATAATGACCGGTATATTGGCTTCATCTAATCTACGGGTAATTTCTTTAAGTGCTTCCATTTGAGCTGTGCGCTCCTCCACATCCATAGGACCTTCCATACGTAGTTCAAATGGGGCGGCTGTTTCCGCACAAACACGTAGATACTCCACCATTTTATCCATATCCTGATCAAAAATCGTTCCAAGGTTACCATATAAGTCAAGATGAATGGCAGGGAGATAATCTTCACTCAATCGTTTCTCCAAAATTCGCTTACGAAGCCATGCAATATAATCAAGCAGGATTTCTCCTTTGTATCCAAGCTTTGTAGGAATGTGATTGATTAAGCCATGAGGTAAAACATCTGCTTCTTTGATAATCATTTTATCTACATTGTTATATCGGTCATCACCGGATTGCATAAAAATCGGGATTTTCTCATCATTGACTTCCGTCTCATATTCCTTAGCAACAACATCTGCCATCACAGTGTGGTTGGCCTTTGCTACCGCATCCAGGAGGGCTTGGGAAATCCCATATCGAATGGCGGTGTGAAATGGTTTTTGTGTATCGGGACGAATGGCACGGTCAATTTTCTCGGCTAAAGGTCGGAAAGACTCAAGCGATGCTCCGATAAGCATGGGTCGAATATACTCGTAAATGACAGGAATGTATTCCTCTGCCAGAAATAACGGATCACGACCACCGGCGCCTGAATACTGAACAGCAGCACAGTCGCCATAAGCCACTTGACCATCTTCCAAGATGAGCATAATCGAAATAGATTCTCCCGCCTGTCGAATTGAGGTGAACCCAGGTGTGATTGGTTCACCAATATACGTTGCTCCATCTAAAACACCATGTTTCTTGATGGCACGCTGATCATCAAAATAAAATCCGGTTCTTCCAGCACTACAAAGCACATCAATAATTTTCATTTTTTATTTCTCCTCGGGACGGCCAATCATACGGCCTTTTCCAATGGCATAGACATCGTCAATCACCATTTGGAAGCTGACAGGGCGGCCTTCAAACTCACCTCGTAACTGAAGTTTCTTTCGATGAAACTCCTTAAGTTCATCTGTAAACGGCAGGTTGCCCGGTTCAAGAAAACGAATTGCACCTTCATTGTCACGTGCAGGAAGAACCAGACCTTGATTAAATTTACTTGGGGCAAATGGAACATCGATGACACCGGAATTAAACCCAGCGATGGCTCCTTGAGCAATATCACCGTGTCCTAGTTCAAATATTTTGTCAACGATGCATCGGGTTTCCTTTTCGATGATATCCATCTCAGCTAGCAACTCAGCTGTTTCAGTCATCCGCTGATCCTTTAGCATGGTTACTACCTGTTTGGTCGTTCTTAATCCTTGGGCATTTGCTTTTGGCGTAGGAATACCAAGTGCCTCATGAGGAGATTTGACAATGACTTTGGTCGCACCCGCAATGGCAGCTGTAGCTGCACCCCAGCTGATAACTCCATAAGCCTTTGCTTCATCCTGAGGGAAGCCACCCATCCATTGATGAAAAACAGTAGTAACATACACATCATGATAACCATTGGTATGTAAATAGTCTGTCGTAAGTTTTTCGAGTGTTCGGATGGCTGCAACGTCTTGAATTAAGTTGCCGCACTGACCATATCCGACCGTAATGTTCTTTACGCCTTGTTCAGCGGCGAGCAAACTTTCAATAATAGCCACACTATGAGAAATACAGGGAGGTACCAAGGTTCCGGTTAATGGGCCATAAGGTTCACGATTAATGGAAATACCGGCTTCCTCATAGATTCCGACAAGACGATCGCAATATTGCCAATCGGTGATGGTTCTCTCTAAACTGTGGTTTTTGGAATAAGGAATATTGTAGGATAGCCCACCGCCTTCATAGGAGGTAAAACCACCCGCAAGTGTAATTTCAGCCAGTAAACGGGCATCAGGAGTCCCATGGCGAACCTGAACTGGAACATTGACGGATTCAATGACTTTTCTACATTGATCAACTCCATGATTAACAGCTGGGAAACCATTCAAGAGTGATCGCCCTTCACGAACACTTTCGTCAATTCCATGTTGAGCTTCCTGATACCGATTGTGTCTTGTATAACTGTCAATCGTCGAAGGAAGACAATCTGCACTACCTTGATCCTGTAAGTATTGCAATAACTCTATATGTTTATCAACCAATGCTACACCTGCGCGCGGTTGAATGATGGTTGTTTTTGATTCTTTTGCTTTGATCATCATTTTGGAAAAACTACGATGTTCACCTAATTGACGATGATATTCAAAAGCCTCATTAAGATTAACTTGAGATCCAGTAGGCCAACCACGCAATACTTCTTCTCTAAGCTTATAAAACTCTTCGTCTGTTAGACGCTTATTCTGTAATGACATATTATACCTCTTTCAGATTTTCCTTTAGTAGTTGCAATGCAGCTTTGGGATGGTTGATGGAGAGTAATCCCATGGCAGCCAGAATATAGTTCTGGTCAAGATAGAATCTTGAGTTGCTTGGTTTTAGACTCATAGGCTGCTTCAAATCATACTGAGAAGCTTTGAGAGCAGATTTAATATTGGAATGATGAATGAGCGGACCACCTGTACCAATCACATGGTGAACCATGCTCAAGTCTTTTCCAGTCTGCTGATAGACGGTTCCAAACGGGGTGTAATGAACTTCTAAGAAACCAGCATGACGAGTCACACTTTCACGAATAGCTATTTCCGCTGCAACATCATCCAGTGTTTTCATTAATCCCGGTTCTTCCATAAACTGTTCAGGATGATTCGTTAAGTCATCGCACATTTGCTTGACAACTTCAGGTGGTACTTTTAACACATCAGCCACCACATCAATCCCAACACCTTGAATCAAAGCATCCAGACTGTATCTTGCACCTAAATCACCTTCGACAGTTCGTTTGATCAAAGGCTCAGCCAAGCCCTTCATAATCACATTGCTCTGTCTTGGTGCTCCATCGGCTACACTATGCACATCGGTAGTTGCTCCACCCACATCCACAATCATAAGCTCACCAATACCGGGATTTGATAAATATCCTTTGGATAATAGCTCGGCCCCTAGCAAAACAGCGGAAGGGGTAGGCATAAGAATATTGTCAATACATGCCTGTACTGTGGATAATCCCTTAGCCACAACAATGTGGTCAAGGAAGATTTTGCGAATCAGATTCTGTGCAGAATGAATATTCAGCTCATTGAGAGTTGGCATAACATTGGATGCAATACTGACATCCCAACGATGTTCTCTTAATAAGGCAGCTATATCATCCGCGATAACTTTATTTCCAGCATAAATCAAGGGACAGCGATGGTTCATGGTGGTTAGTCTTTGGGCATTGGCTGTGACTACCTTTGTATTACCACCATCAATGCCTCCGGTAAAGAGAATAATATCAGGTTTTATACGCTCAATTTTTTTGATTTCATACTCATTCAGTTCAAAACTGAATGTTTCGAGTACTTTGGCACCTGCACTAAGTGCTGCACGTTTGGCAGCTTCAGCAGTTAATTGAGGGACCAACCCAATGGCAATCATCTTTAATCCACCAGCGGCACTTGAGCAAGCATATCGTTCGTTAAATTCCTGAATACCCGTGACTTTGATAATCTGTTCGAGTGCGCGATTAAAACCGAAGTTAATATCATCGTGAATCGTTGTGAATGATTGTGCACGTGCAAGGATGGAGGGTGTATCGACATCTATCGCTGTTACCTTTGTAAAGGTAGATCCGAAGTCAATGCACAGTACTGGCTTCATATATCGATTCCCAAGTCCTGCATTAAATCGCGTATTCCATCATTCGGATCACTTCCTGGAGGATAAATACGATCAAATCCCATGGCTAAAAACTTATCCTTCACTTCTTCGAATGGGGTTTTACCTACAACCAGGTTGCCACCCACATAAAGCTTAATCGTTTCAAGACCAGCCTCAATACATTTTTCTCTTAATCCTTTGCAATCGAGCTCGCCATGGCCATACAGAGAGGAAACAATCATTGCCTCTGCACCAGACTCAATGGCTGCCTGAATAAACTCTTCCTGAGAAACCATGACGCCAAGATTGACCACATGAAAACCGGCCTGAGAGTACGCGTAATGAAGGATTTTATTTCCTACCGCATGTACGTCAGCGCCGATAACTCCTAAAACAATCGTGTGTTGATCCATAATCACCTTGCATGATTTCTTAAAAATCATGCGCTCCTTTCACATTCAATACCATGTAAGCGGTATCATCAGTTCTTCATCTTTATCATAAAACCTATCACACACAGTGTCAACCTAAACAAGGAAAAATGTTAAAAAAGTGGCTTTTCAAGCCTATTTTCTGATTAATTGACAACTTGGTTGCCATAGAGGGATTGCCAGTTAGACAAGATAAAACGGGTAATTACTTGAAGTTTTAGTGGGTTTATGATATAAAGATAACGCACATGAAGAAAAGAGAAATTGATTATATGAATGTACTTATTTTCCAAGATGGATCACTTAAAAAATACAACACACTTCGCCTTGAAGCGAAGGCTAAAAACCTATACTTACCTTTAAACGTGGATGGAATCATTGAAACACTTGAGTTTGCGAAAGGTCGCAAGCTGGTTGTTATTGGAAATGGGTCCAATGTTTTATTTGCACAGGATTACTATGATGATTCATATGTTTTTCTGATTACAACCATGATGAATGACATGGATGTTGTGGATAATGAAATTGTCGTAGATGCGGGAGTCAGTTTTCATGACCTTGCCTGGTTTGCCATGGATCATCAAATTGGTGGATATGAGTTCACGGAGGATATACCTGGAACTGTTGGTGGTGCATTAATTATGAATGCCGGACAATGGCAGTGGACAATTGGGCAATATGTCCATTGGATTGATGTCGTCAATAGGGATACAGGGAAGTTGCAACGTCTAATACCAGATGATGATTTCTTTCAGTACCGTTATACCAAGCTGATGGACATGAACGTGATTGTGGCGAGAGCAGGACTCAATATACAGCCAGGTGAATACAATGATGTATTCTTCCGTATGCTTGACTTCAAAAAAGAACGATATATGAAACAACCGCGCAACTATCCGAATGCAGGCAGTGTGTTTAAGCGCCCGACAAAAGACGGTGAAACCTACTTTGTTTGGAAATTGTTTGATGAAGTCAATCTTCGCGGTTATCAGGTAGGTGGAGCTAAAGTGTCAGAGAAGCATCCGGGATTTATCGTGAATGTGGATCATGCAAGCGTCGATGATTGCCTAAATCTAATTCAGGAATGTACTGTTCGAGTGAAAAATCATTTCGATATAGATTTGCATCTTGAGTGGCGTGTCATTAAGTAAAAATGAAATCTATCCTTGTGGGTAGATTTTTTTGCGTGATAAAAATAATTATCAATAAGCACTTCATAATCATTTACACGCTTCAGTAGGACAAAGTAAAATGTGATTACATACAAGGGGGTATAGCATGAACAACTATACGATCGACGGATCAAAACTGTATTCATTTATTGTCTCGGGCGCACGAAATTTGATTGTGAATGAGCATGGTCTTAACAAGATAAACGTATTTCCGGTAGCAGATGGTGATACTGGAACTAATCTGGCACTCACCATGAAAACAATTCTAAAAAAAGCTCAAAAAGATGATCACACAAACACAACGATGTCTTCTATTGCGAAGGCTGCCATTGAAAATGCCTATGGAAATTCAGGTATGATTTTTGCACAGTACCTAAATGGTTTGGCAATCGAAATTGGAAGTCGCACACAACTGACACAGGAAGAATTCGTTTTAGCTACTCAAAATGCGGTTAAATATGCATATGAAGCTGTTTCATCACCTAAAGAAGGTACGATCCTAACAGTCATGAAAGAATGGTCATCGGACTTAAAAAATCATGTAAGTGAAGAGTTTGAAACACTGCTGGAGCGTTCGATTGAAAATGCCAAGAAAACAGTAGATAACACTAAATTCAAATTAAAAGTTCTCATGGATAACAATGTGGTGGATGCAGGTGCTAAGGGGTTTCTATATTTTATTGAAGGAATCTATCAATATGTTAAAACAGGGATACTCGATGAATCTCACTTTAGAGCCGCAACGATGGAAGAACATGTCGAAATCATACCGAACACAGACATAGGCGAACTTAGATACTGTTCTCAGTTTCTGGTTCAAACAGAAAAAGATAAAGAGTACTTTACAAAGCTGATGACACCTTTCGGGGATTCACTGGTTGTAAGCAAACGGGATGAGTATGTTCAAATACATATCCATGCCAAACAGCCTGAAAAGGTTATGGCAACGCTCGTTTTTGAAGGAACAGTTATTTCATCCAAGGTGGATGACATGCAGCTACAGGCAAATCTGCTTCATCGCAGGAAATCACCCATCGTTATTGTGACGGACTCCATTGCGGACTTTCCTCAAGAGTTTGCAGAGAGAGAACAGATTACTGTGATTCCACTCAATCTGATTGTGGATTCAACCGTCTATCTTGATAAAGTGACAATGACACCAGAATACTTCTATAAGCACCTGGATGACTATCGGATGAATCCGACTTCAGCTCAACCAACACAGGAACATCTGGAACGATATCTAACAGGATTAATTGAACAGGCAGAATCAGTCATCGGTATCTTTGTATCATCGAAAATGAGTGGAACATTTAATAATATTGTTCGTAATGTCAATAGTCTGAATGTTACGAAAAAAATTTCGCTGATTGACTCCAAAGTGAATTCGGCTGCTCAGGGTCTAGTGGTTATGGAAGCCGCAAAACTTAGAAATCAGGGATTGAGTCATGATGAAATCGTAGAAAAGCTGGAAGTGATCATCAAAAATACGCATATCTATGTGAGTGTCAAGGATTTGAAATACATGATTCGCGGTGGAAGGGTGTCGAAAGTTCAAGGAATTATACTTTCAAAACTGGACTTAAAACCCGTTATTTCCATCGATGAAACAGGGAAGGGTACCATTTTTGCCAAAACCCTGTCTCAAAAGAAGGCGGTAAAGCAAATTCTAAAGAAAGTTTCCAATGATATGAGAGAAAAGGGAATCATGACGTATAGCTTGGTTTACTCAGATGACATTGCGCATCTAAATGATTTTAAAAAGGAATGCAAGGAGATCATCGGAAAAGACCCAGCATACATTGAAGCCATTTCACCGATTGTTGGGTTGAACGCAGGTAAAGGAGCATTCGCCATTGCTTATATTAAAGACAGTCAATCTTAATCGAAGATAAAAGGAGTATCAAAATGAAATTCTTAACACAATTCTTAGTAGTTTTAGTTGTTTTCTTTGCCATTGACATCTTCTGGTTAGGGGTTGTGGCAAGAAATCTGTACGCAAAATATCTTGGATTTATCATGTCGCCTAATGTAAACTGGGCTGCCGCATTGCTTTTCTATGTTATCTTTATCATAGGGGTCATGGTTTTTGTCCTTCAGCCAGCACTTGAAAAGCAATCACTGATGCACGCATTCATCATGGGTGCATTCTTTGGATTTGTCACCTATGCTACCTATGATTTGACAAATCTTGCAACATTGAAAGATTGGCCAATAACCATTACGATCATTGATTTGATTTGGGGCACCGTTCTTTCATCTTCTGTCAGTGTGATCAGCTATCTGATTATTAGTCGCTTCTTCCTCTAAAGAAGAAATGTAAGCATATGGAGATGTTGAAACTGTAAAACAACGTGCCAAATTACCAAGAGGGGATCGCTTCACCTCTTTTTTTCGATATAATAGACATAGAAAGTTGAGGTAACTATGTTTAAACTATGTGCCTTCGATGTGGATGGAACACTCTTTACATCGAAAAAAATGATTTCAGAACAAACCAAAGAAGCGATTTCGAAGGCAGTGAGTCAAGGGGCTTCGATTGCAATTGCCTCCGGCAGACCGACCCAAGGTCTAAAACGGGTTGTCTCCATGCTTCAGATACCGTTATCCTCAGTTTACCTAGTTGGATATAACGGAGCTAAAACTACGCGTGCGGATGATGATAAGACGCTGCTTTCACGACCGATGGATCGTAATTTGACGAATCAACTGTTTGAATATTGTAAGAGATTTGATGTGAGTGCCTATGTCTCTACAAATCAAACCATGTATGCTTCTAAGGCTGATGGATTTAACATTGAATATGAGAGTTCGGGAAACAATCTATCAATCACTGTGATGGATAACATGAACCTCATTGAAGAAGATATCCACAAGATTCTGTTCAGTGGACATCCACAGGAAATTAATCGGATGCTTGATGATGCAAGGATTCATTTTTCTTCATTATGTGAACTGAGTATCTCAGCACCTTTTTATCTTGAATGCAACTCAAAAGGAATAAACAAAGCCGATGCCCTTGAAGCTGTCTGTGAAACAATGGGAATCGAGCGGAAGGATGTCATCGCCTTTGGGGATGCAGGGAATGATCTAGAGATGATTGAGTTTGCAGGATATGGGGTAGCGATGGGAAATGCCACAGATGCTGTTAAGGAAATTGCGAATGAAATCACTTCAAGCAACGATGATGAAGGCATTGCACACGTGCTTAATCGATACTATTTCTAAATCGACCATGTGAAAACACATGGTTTTTTTGACTTCAAAAGATGATATACTTAAGGTAGAAATAAGCTAAAGTGAGGTGGCGAATCATGAATGCTGCGATGGGAAAGATTTGCTTTGTGAACTGTAGTACACATGAAATTACTGAAGAAATTCTTGAACCTTCTTTTTATGAATCTTATTTAAGTGGTGTTGGTCTAGGGGTTGCCATTCTTCGTCGTGAGAAAATTGCACAAGTAAATCCGTTTTCTAAAGATAATATGCTTGGGTTTGTCAGCGGGTTACTGACGGGGAGCGGCAGTGTTGTTACCGGACGATGGATGGCTGTATGTAAATCACCGATTACCGGTGGTTGGGGAGATGCAAACTGTGGAGGGACTCTGTCATTGGGGATTAAACAATGTGGCTATGATGGAATCTTTTTTACAGGTGAATTTGAGAAGCCATCCATCTTTGTCTGCGATGAAACGGGGCCAAGAATTGAGGACGCTTCATTATATTGGGGATTGGACGCTATCGAAAGTGAAGAGAAGTTAATTGAAGCATTTTCAACAAAAAAGAGATGTGTGGTGGCTACCATTGGTCAGGCAGGAGAAAATGGAAGTCTGATTGCAACCATTTCCAATGATCGAGGTCGTATGGCAGCTCGCAGTGGTGTTGGTTTTGTGATGGGGCAAAAGAAGTTGAAAGCAGTGGTACTACGGGGGAATGAGAAAGTGCAGGTTGCTGATCGCAAAAAAATGGGCGAGTTAAGCGGTGAGTACTCCAAAAAAGTTCGAAAACTAAGTCTTCCACATGTGGTCAAGGGAAGTATGTTACCAATGTTTGGTAAAATCATGTCCAAATCAAAAAAAGCACATATGATGGATGGAATACTGAGTGCACCGATTATGAAAAAGTATGGAACAAACTTTGCGAATACCGCGCTGATGTTTGCGGGAGATAATCCGGTTAAAAACTGGGGTGGTAGCGCCAGGGATATTTCCAAAGAATATATGAAACAGGCAAATCCAGATCGATTATTACGAAAGGAAGTTAAGAAATATCATTGTTCATCCTGTGTTATCGGATGTGGAGCCATCATAAAAACAGAACGATTACAAGAAAGTCATAAGCCTGAGTATGAGACCATCAACTCATTTGGGGCATTACTATTAAACCATGATATTGACCTCATTGATGATTTAAACGATCTATGTAATCGGGCGGGAATCGATACCATTGCGGCAGGAAGCACCATTGCGTTTGCCATGGAGTGCTATCAGAATCAGCTGATGGAAGAATCCTTTTGGGAAGGGATTGAATGTACATGGGGTAATACAGAGGCTATTACTGTGTTACTAAATAAAATGATTCGAAAAGAAGGTATAGGAAACATCTTTGGGGATGGTGTCGGCGTAGCAACAAGACATATTCCTAACAGTCAGAAGTTTGCCATGATCGCAGGCAATGTGGAACCGGGAATGCATGATCCAAGATTTGATCCGCAGTTGGGAGTTCATTTTAGTGCAGACCCTACCCCTGGCCGACATACGATAGGTTCAAGTCAGTATTACAATTATATGAGACTATGGGAACAAGTGTCATGGGCGCCAAAAGTTAAAAGTGGGACACCACTTTCGAATGAGTATCAGGTGAGTGAAGAAAATGCACTCAAATCCATGGCTAGTACGTGCATTAAAAGTGTAGTCGATGGCAGTGGTGGATGTCTTTTTGCGATGATTATGGGACTAGACCATTGGCCACTTTTCCAATGGCTTAATGCAGCGACCGGATGGGAAAAGACTGCAGATGAGTACATGATCATTGGTCATCGCATTGCGCTTGCCCGTCAGCAGTTCAATGTTGAAGCTGGCATTCAACCAAAAAGCTTTTTAATGAATCCTAGATTGTATGGTGTTCCTGCGCAAAGCGAAGGGCCAAATCGAGGAAAGAGTTACGATTTAAATGGAATGGTTGAAAAGCATTTTGAAGCATTGGGATGTTCTATTGACGGGATTCCTCTTGAGTCCACCTTAAACACCTTGAATTTATGATTCGGGTTCGAGTACTTGGGATGGGCATTAAACGTCTGGATGCCCTGGATGAAGATGGCTATATTGAAATTAACGAAGGTACTACGGTTAAACAGTTACTCACCACATTACAGGTAAATGCACTTGTTCGTTGGGGTAGAATGTATGTGGTTAATTATGAGAAGGTTGATGGTCAGTATAAGTTAAAAGACCATGATGTAATCAGTCTAATTATTCCCATCGCGGGCGGTTAGTATTGCGTAAACCTTTTAAAATAAGTTGGTTTATCTTAAAATGATAGTGTTAGAAAGAAGGTAATTAAATGAAAAGTCAGATAGGTGTCATTGGTATGGCCGTTATGGGTAAAAACCTAGCATTGAATTTTGCGGATCATGGATATCGTGTTTCGATCTATAATCGTACTGTATCCGTCAGTGATGAAGTTATAAAAGAAAACAAAGAAATGAACCTTGTGAAGGCAAGTACACTTGAAGAACTTGTAAGTCAGTTAGAACAGCCTCGAAAAATAATGATTATGGTGAAAGCGGGCAATCCGGTGGATCAGACCATAGATGCACTTGTTCCGTGGTTAGAGCAAGGCGATATCATCATGGATGGGGGAAACTCCTTTTATCAGGATACAATTCGTCGTTACACTGCATTAAAGGAAAAAGGCATTGAATTTTTAGGTGTAGGTATTTCTGGCGGTGAAGAAGGGGCTCGTTTTGGACCTGCGATTATGCCATCCGGAGAAAAAGAAGTTTACGCACATGTTTCAAACATGCTGGAAGATATTTCTGCTAAAGCCTATGGTGAACCCTGTGTTGGATATATTGGTCAGGATGGATCTGGTCACTATGTCAAGATGGTTCATAACGGAATTGAATATGGTGATATGCAACTGATTGCGGAAGCGTATGATTTGCTTAGAAAAGTAGGTGGATTATCCAATGAGAAAATCCAGGAAATATTCGAAACATGGAATCAAGGGGAGTTGGATAGTTACCTCATTGAGATTACTGCTAAAATTCTTAAGGTCAAAGACAAAGAAACAGGCAAGCATCTTGTGGATGTGATTCTAGATGTGGCTCGACAAAAAGGTACGGGTAAGTGGACAGCTCAAGAATCGCTGGATCTGAATATAGATGCATCTGTACTTACCTCCGCAGTATATGGACGATTTATGTCTGAAATGAAGGAGCAACGTGTGGAAGCTTCCAAATTGTTTGCGGCAAGTAAACCGCCTATGGATTGCAGTGAAGTGACTGACCTCTTTATTGAACAGGTTCGCCAGGCACTGTATGCTTCCAAGCTTATTGCCTATGCCCAAGGTTTTGACTTATTGTCAAAGGCTGCTAAAAGTTATGGATGGACCCTTGATTTTGAGCAAATTGCCAAAGGGTGGCGTGGCGGATGTATCATTCGCGCCGCATTTTTAAACAAAATCGCTCAAGCTTACAAGGAGAATCCGCAGCTTAAGCATTTGCTTTTTGACCCATCCTTTTCTCAAACGATTAAGGATTATCAGGCTTCATTACGTCAGGTGGTCATTGCTGCGATGAGCAACGGTGTTTCCACAAGTGCTTTCGCGAATGCACTTGCATATTTCGATGGATTCACCACAGAGTATTCACCTGCCAATCTGATTCAGGCGCAACGGGATTTCTTTGGAGCACATACATTTGAACGGGTGGACAAAGAGGGTTGGTTCCATGAACAATGGTAAAAAGAAGATTTTTACAATCTTTGGAGGTACAGGTGATTTAACTTATCGAAAACTGATTCCTGCCTTCTATAATTTAAGAGCCTTGGATAAGTTGTCCGAGGATTTTGAACTTGTCATTATCGGACGAAGAGAATACACAAAAGATGCATATATGGAGTTAGTTCGTCCATGGGTCACTCAGTTTTCGCGATTACCATTCAAGGAAGAGACATTCAATGAGTTAACATCTCATATTACCTATCTTCAAATGGATTTTATGAAACTTGATCAATATGAAATACTTAATAAATTTTACAATAAATTTCCATCGAATCAGCAACGTTTATATTACCTCGCGGTCGCACCTGAATTCTTCTCGGTGATTTCCAATCACTTAAAAGAAGCAAAGATGGTTGAAAATGACCATATTCATCAGGTCATGATTGAAAAACCATTTGGGCATAATATAGAATCTGCTATGGCATTGCATGAAGATCTCGCAAAGGCATTTGGCTCAGATGACATTTACCGAATTGATCATTACCTCGGCAAGGAAATGATTCAGAATATCCTGTCCATCCGATTTAATAATGCTCTTTTTGAAGGTATCTGGAACTATGAACAGATTGATAATATCCAAATTTCTGCACTGGAAACAGTGGGTGTTGAAAACCGTGGAAATTACTATGATCACACAGGTGCACTCAAAGATATGGTGCAGAATCATCTGTTTCAGGTGCTGAGCATTGTGGCAATGGATAAACCCAAGTCATTTTCAGCTGAAGATATTCAAAGCGAACAGGTGAAAGTGTTGGATTCGCTACGGTTTTTGTCGGAGGATGAAGTGTCATCCCACATGGTATTAGGTCAATATGGTGGTGGATATTTGTCTGATCATTGTGTTAGAGCTTATCGTGAAGAAGA
>DOKQ01000063.1 GCA_003510215.1 Erysipelotrichaceae bacterium | reverse complement strand
TACATTCCCGAAAAGAAAAAGTAAGTATCCATGAAGTATTACAGCTATTTAATCAAACCAGCGTCCTCTTTATGTAACCTTCGCTGTAGATACTGTTTTTATCATGATGTCAGCGATCATCGCATGATGAAATCATTTGGTGTTATGAGTGAGACGACGATGAATGCATTGATTCAGAAAGCATTAGATGTTATTTCTCCTTCAACTATTACCTTTGCCTTTCAGGGTGGCGAACCGACGGTTGCGGGTCTTAACTATTTTCGAAGTTTTGTTCAATGTGTAAATAAACATCGAAAAGACGATCAAGTTATTTTATATGCGATTCAAACCAATGGTTATACATTGGATATGGAATGGGTGACGTTTCTAAAAGAGCATAAGTTTCTTGTAGGTATTTCGATCGATGGATATCAAGAGAATCATAATTACTTCCGAATTAATTCGGGAAATCAGGCGACATTTGAGAGGGTTTATCAATCATACCGATTACTCAAGTCTAATGAAGTAGATGTCAATATCTTGACTGTATTAAGTAAGCAGTTGGCGAGAAAACCCAAAGAGCTTTATGAGTTTTACCAGCTGATTGATGCTAAATACATTCAATTGATTCCTTGTTTACCGCCTCTTGGTGTAGTGGAGGATGAGTTCTCATTGACTCCTGAACTGTTTGCTTCATTTTATAAAGAGTTCTACTCGTATTGGGAAAAGGACTATCGACAAGGCAAATATATGAGTGTGACTTTATTTGATAATATCATTCCAATGTTTAAAGGAATTGCGCCATCACAGTGTGGTATGCTTGGTTTCTGTTCTCCGCAATATGTTGTGGAGTCGGATGGCAGTGTTTATCCATGTGATTTCTATGTTCTTGATGAGTATAAGTGTGGAAATATCGTAGCCAATTCTCTTGAAGAGATTCGTAAGAGTTCATTGATGAGTCAGTTTCTACATGAGTCTAAACGAGTTTCTCCGTTATGTAGTGCATGCAAGTTTAAATCCATTTGTCATGGAAATTGCAAACGGATGAATATTGTTTATTTCAATAATGATACCTATTGTGGTTATCAGGATTTCCTTGAGTTTGCGCATGAGTCCATGATGGAGATTGCCAATAAAGTGATTCGTTAAAAAAGAGTTTGAGAATATCATTTCTCAGACTCTTTTTAGTAGGGTGAGAGTGAAGTGAGCTGTAATGTTAAGCGAAGCTTTGTCAAATACTTTCTGCTTATCCTCTTGTCTGGTGCGAAATGAATAAGGTGTCATTAGAAATAGATTTGTGATATCAGGCTGCTGTAATAACATGGTAAAGGATATATCCTTAGTTTCTATTATGTTAAACCTTGGATCCTTCAGATGGATTGGGGTATGGATTTTTACTTTTTCATATGTAAGTTCTTTGAGTTCAAGTAAATGGTTTGGGTGGGCACTAGCCACAAGCAGGTAACCCTGGTTGGAAATAACTCTGGAAAATTCATCGAAGTCAATCGGTGCAAACATGGATAGAATGATATCCATGGAGCCACTTTGAATTGGAATGGAGTTTACGCTACTGACAAAGGTATGTATCTCATGATTTTTTCTGGCACACTTATCAACAGCATCTTTTGAAATATCAAAGGCAAAAAAGGTGCAGAAAGTCATATGATTCTGTAGGAAGTTTGTATAATAACCTTCACCACAACCAGCATCTAAAAGATTTTTGGGTTTAAGAGGGCTTAATAGGGCTTGGATTTCCTCGATTAATGGTTTGTAATGGTTCTGATTCAGAAAATCTCTGCGGGCCAAAATCATTGAAGGATGATCGCCTTTGAAAGATTTCTGGCTTTTAATGAGGAAATTATAGTACCCGCTTTTCGCCTGGTCAAACATGTGGTTATTTGAACATGTTGCTTGGTTGTTTTTGATTATCAATGAATTTTGACAATGAGGGCATTGAAACATATTCTCACTCCTTTGAAGCAATTATAGCATCTAGGGTCAGTTTCTGATACAATGTGGATGAAAATAGGTGATAGATATGAAAGAAACGCGTGTTAAATGTGTAGGTTTAAATGAAGATGGTTTAGCCATCGTAGTTCCAAAAGTAAAATCAGTTTTACGGATGTTGCCTTCTGAAGAAGCAACGATTCGCACCGAAGGGAAAGAATCAGAAATAGTAACGATTCATACACCATCAATGGACCGAAAAGAATCCAAATGTCCATATTTTGATGAGTGTGGTGGGTGTGTTTTTCATCATATGACATTAAGTGCCATGAAGTCATGGAAAGAACGAGTTGTAAAGGATGCATTCAGCTTTGTTCGTTTGCCGGTTTATCCAATCATCGAATGTGCGGACCCTTACCATTATCGCAGTAAAAATCAGATGGTTGTATTTAAAAATAAAAAGAAGCAACCGACATTAGGGATGTACAAACCAAATTCTCATCTTCCAACATTGGTCAGTGACTGCATCATTCAGGAAAAGAAAAGCAATGAAGTATTTAAATCGGTTCAACTGCTACTTCGAGATTTTAAACTTGAACCGTTTGATGAAGATAAAGGTACCGGAGTCATTCGACATGTACTTGTCAAAGAAGGGTATAGCACCGGTCAGATTATGGTTGTACTTGTCCTTGTGGATTCTGATTTCCCAGGAAGAAAAGTATTTGTAAACAAATTGATTGCGATGCACCCAGAAGTGAAAACAGTAGTGATCGACCATAACATTCGCTCAAATAGTGCGATCCTTTCGAATAAGCAAAAAGTAGTCTATGGAAAAGGGTTCATTGAAGATCGGTTGCTCGGGCTATCCTTTAAGATCTCTCCGTCCTCATTTTTTCAGGTAAATCCAAAACAAACTGAGATTTTGTATCAGAAAGCCATTGAAGTTGCCAAACTAAAACCAACAGATGTTGTGTTGGATGTCTATAGTGGAACAGGAACGATTGGTATATTAATGTCAAAATCGGTAAAAGAGGTTATCTGTGTTGAAAACAATCGGTTTGCGGTTGCGGATGCCAAAGATAATGTGAAGTATAATCAGATTAAAAACGTGGATCTCGTTCAAGCAGATGCAACAGAGTTTATCACAAATAATCCTCGACTAAACGTGGATGTTTTAGTGATGGATCCTCCTCGTAGTGGAGCAACTCCTCAGTTTTTAAATGCAGTTAAACTTATGAAGCCAAAGAGAATTGTCTATATCTCCTGCGAACCTGCAACACAGGGTCGTGATGTTAAAGAGTTATTGTCCGACTATCAGATTCAACTAATCCAACCAGTAGACATGTTCCCATTTACTCGTCATGTTGAGAGTATAATTCTGATGACGTATTGTGGTTTTAAGGGTGAAAAGTAGAGTTCGACCACAACATATAGTGGTTTAAGGATGATTTTGGAGTAAAAAAAGAGCAAAAAAACACCGTTTTTGACCCCTATTTTTGGGGTGATTTATAGATGACATAGGGTA
>DOKQ01000059.1 GCA_003510215.1 Erysipelotrichaceae bacterium | reverse complement strand
ATCGTAAGCAACCCTTCCTTAAAACGTATGCGCTCAATGGAAATATTTGACAACTCATCCATCATTAAGGCAGCTTTGTTATAAAGTGGAAACTGATATCCATGATTCGACCCCTTTTGAAACAAAACATCAAAATGGGTTTCCTTAAAGGGAATTTTTTCTTTGGGACGATGAACACGCAACTGATTTTCCCTTTTTAAAAGCATGGAAGTGGTATAAAATAGAAAATTAGTGACTACTTTTGGTTTCTGATCATCGATGATATATCGCGGCGATTGCAAAGGCAGCTGATTCTGATACAAAACACTCAGTGGTTTTTTTTCATGAACAATCAGCGCATCACAAACAATGCGGGGTGACATCGAACCTTCCGTGTATCGGACATCCACCGACTTCATCGTTGCCATATCATAGCCAGCGGTCTTATATTCAATCTGATGTTTTAACAACTTCTCACAAACAACCTGTCTTTTATAGACCGCAAACGCTTCTACGCTCTCGAAGTGCTGAGACAATGAAATCTTTGGCTTCTTTCTCTTTCGATATAGATCGTAGAAATAACCGGGATTTAAACGAATCGCTTCCAGCAATGGCAGCGACGCAACCGATCGTCCATAAGATTGTATCAGCTGATTTTGAATGTGATAATTATACATGGAATCATGAATAATCGGGTTGTATTGAATCATCGATGTTTCCTTAGGCTGATAGATAAGCACTTTGCCAGAAGCATCATAAAGGGATGTCAACACCCGAACAAAGAAATGATGTACATCAGCCAGAAAATAGAGATCAACATTCACCGTTTGGTACTGCAAGATCAGCGTTTCGCCAATACCTATACCAAAGTCATAATTCTGACCTTGCACACTCACCCATTGTTTTAACTGCTTTTCACTATCAAACTCAACAACCGATACCGATGGTTCCAATTGAGTAGCAAGCTGAGAGGTGCTCATGTAAATTTCATCTGATTGATCAAGTGTCAACCAGTCAACCTGAATATGTCTATGTTCAAACATCTGTTTGACAAAAAACACATCTTTTTTCTGATAGCAAGTGGCTACCACAAATACTTTGCTTGCCTTCGCAAGGTCCTCTTCAAGCAATGAAGACTGATCAATCCACCAGGTGGATAGGTCTGTTGGTTCATATGTTGGCAACTCACACAAAAGAGTTTCCTTACGAATCGTGCAATATTGCCGATACAGTGTTTCAAAATCCAGTTGACTACCCTTGGCCATCTGCATAAACCACTGTGATACTTTCTGATAAAATAACTGCTCTTTGGATGCATCTATTTTATGGGTCAGTCGATACTGATTCAAGGAAACATCATCGATCAAAATATTTGCCGGATTCATACCAAAAATGGTCACATCCAAAAAATGAAAGACATTTTCCAGAGGATGACCATCGAATTGGTAAGGCGAATAATAGGTAACGGGTGCTACACTCATCATGCCTTGATTCACTACGCTTTTCTTCGTTTATTCGCCCAGTCACTTTGGGTCAAGAATAAGGCAGTTGCCGAAATAATCATCAGAATGACCGAATAGACAAAACTCATCGCGACAGCATTCAGTGACGCAGTTTCTTCACTGGCAGCCTTAATGACAATACCTAAAGGTTCATATAACGGATGGAACAAAAACACCGTTAAATCATAATCTGAAAGCAAACTATTAAAATTTAATACAATGACAGCGAGCACGGTTGGCAAAATAATCGGCATAATTACCCGACGCAGAGTATAAAAGGCGGAAGCACCCATACATTGCGCAGATTCTTCCAAAGAATCCTCCAGTGAGAAAAAGGCTGATTTGATAATCCGAATAGAAAATGGAATTTTAATAATGATATATCCCATCAGAAGCATATAGGTCGTTCCTAACAAAGCATTGTTTCCAAGCAGTGCTCTTGGACGATCATAGGCCATAAGAAGCCCTAATGCAATCAGTGTACTTGGTAAAAGCCAAGGAATCAGCATGGAATATTCCAATGCCTTTGAAAACTTCCCGGTATTTTTATGAATAATCTTGGATACAAAGACAGCCAGTAGTGCGACTAGAACGGAAGCCGCAATGGAATAAGTCACAGATACCATGTACGGTCTAAACGCACGACGGCTTACAAACAACGTCTGATAGTTAGCAATCGTTAATGAATCCAAAGATAAATTTCCCGATAGAATTGCTCTTGAATCACTGAAAGAGAATAGAACCACAAGAACAATTGGCACCACATAAATGAGCCATGTGCCATACGCAGCCACATGCATCAATAGATTCAGTGGTTTCGAGTGAATTTTCTGTTTCACAAAGCGTGTCTTTGTTTTTGCGATGGAAATATAGGTTCCACCCTTTTCAATTCGACTCATAATTGCCAAAAGAATCATGGTTGCAATCCCCAGAATAATCGCAAGGAACGCCGCAATTTCACGACTGTATGGAATATTGGCAAAAGTTACGATCATCGGGTTGATGGTCTGAAAGTCCACTCCCCCAACGACCAGTGGCGCAGACAAAGCTCCTAACCCCGTCAAAAACGTCAGAATCGTAATGGCAAAAATACTTGGTTTTAAAATCGGCATGACAATCTTACGGAAAATATTCCATGAAGATTCGCCCATATTCTGGGCAGCTTCAATCAGCTGATTATCCAACCCTCGCACGGCATTGGTCAAAAAGATAATGTGATTGGATGTCAAGGCAAAGGTCATAATAAATACAACCGCCGGATATCCCACAAACCAGTTTTGATTCAAGTCAGGAAAAATAGTCACTAACCCTCGGGTAAGCAATCCATTACTTCCATAAACAAACTTGTATCCGGTAGCCAATACGATTCCACCATAAATCAGCGTGGTCATATAACCGGCACGAAGGATTTTGGATCCTTTTAAATCAAAATATTCTGTAAATAAAACAAGTAGTATTCCGACAATATTTACAGTAACAATTAATGTGAATGCGAGAATAAAACTGTTATACAAGCTACGCATCGCTCTTGCAGAGTTAAGGACTTTCCCAAAGACTTCAGTCGAAAACTCACCATTTTTATAGAAGAGTGATACCAGTAGGTTTACGTTTGGATAAATCAGAAATGCAATCGCAAACCAGGCAAGAAATACGCGAATCACGATGCCAAATACCCCAATTTTACGGAGGTATTTAAAGACTTTACTATCGTTCATATGTACCTCCTAGAACTGCATGATGTCATCTGGATTAATAAACAGGTCAACCATATCATTCAACTCATGTGAAATTAACCCATCGTTCTTTTCAATATTTTTAAGCTTCTGACCTTCTACCTCGTAGGTATATTTGGTATAGAGTCCATTGTACTCCTTATCCAGAACTTTTCCTTTGATACTCGCATAGTTCTGTTTGACCTCACCAAAAATTCGTTCAATCCGAACAAAAGCTTCACGATCGGTCTTGAAACGGCGACCTGTGGTCTGTTCATTGATTTTCTCAATAAGTCTTGGCGTTATCCGGTTGATATCACCGATAAAATCACAGACAAACTCTGAAGCAGATTTATTATAAATTTCATAAGGTGTGCCTACCTGCTCAATTCGTCCATTGTTAAATACCGCAATCCGATCGGAAAGTGTCAATGCTTCTTCTTGATCATGAGTCACATACAGTGTGGTAATATTCAATGTACGCTGAAGTCGCTTAAGTTCTTCACGTAAGCCGACACGTAGTTTGGCATCCAGGTTGGATAATGGCTCATCCAAACAAAGTATTTTGGGTTCAAGTACAATCGCGCGCGCCAAAGCCACCCGCTGTTGTTGTCCCCCGGAAAGTGAGGCAACATTTTTATATAACTGCTCTTCACTTAAGTCGATTTTTGAAGCCACAGCCATCACTTTTTCATGAATCTCTTTTTTAGATAACTTTTTTACTTTTAAACCAAAAGCAATGTTCTCATACACATTCATCGTTGGAAACAAAGCATAACTTTGGAACACCATCCCAATTTCACGTTTTTCAACTGGAAGATCTGTTATGTCATTTCCCGCCACAACTATATTTCCTGCATAAGGCTTTAAAAATCCGACAAGCGCACGTAATGTTGTGGTCTTTCCACAACCGGATGGTCCTAAAAAAGTAAAAAACTCCCCTTCATTGACCGTAAGATTCAAATCACTCATGGCAACGAAATCATTATATCGAAGCTCGACATTTTTAAACTCAATCATGTTCTTCTCCTTTACTTTGTAAAAAGCGGTGTATGAGACATACACCGCGTCTTTGTTAAATCAGTCTTTGACTAGTTTCTGAATTCTAGTTCTACTTTTTCAACCCAACTGTCAATATTTTCAGCAACGAATTTCCAGTCAATATCTTGAGGAGAAACAGATGCCATTAGATCTTTAATGTCTTGTGGTGCTTCTGCCAATGCATCTGGATGCGCTGGTGTTGTACCAAACTCTTGTGCGAACTTCGCTTGAATTTCAGCTGAACCCATCCAGTTGATAAACTCGATGGCTAAAGCATTCTTCTTACTGTTTTTGAAGATAGCTAATTGCTCAACGACGAATGGAACACCAACTTCAGGTTGCATAATTCCAAATTTTTGTCCAAGGTTGTTTTGGTTAAGAATTAAACCACTTCCCCAGATCATCGTCATTGGACGTGTACCATCAATAACGCGTGACCAATAGTCTTCATTGGTTTGAATAAAGTAAGCATTTTGAACATATTCCTTAACAACATCCCAACCTTCTTGAGAAATACCCAATTCTCCGTTTGGATCTTTGTAGCGAACAAGGATACTTGCAAGAACACTACGTGATGTACCACCGGTTAATGGATGTATCTGGTAGCGACCTGCGAATTTGCTTCCAAGTTCTGTCCAGTCTTTTGGAGGTTCTTCATTCGCAAACACTTCAAGATTGTAAGCCATCATCAAAGGCTGAACCACGATTGGATAGTAGTAACCTTCAGGGTCACCTAACACCATATCCACTTCTTTTGCCCAAGTAGGCTCATACTTTTGAAGTAAATCCTGCTTTTTAAGGCGCTCATACTCAACAGCGTTCAAACCCCAAACCAAGTCTGCGATTTGTGTATTTTTTTCTGCAATCAGACGGTTGGTAAGTTCTCCACCACCCATATGAACAACCTTAATCTCAAATCCTGCTTCTTCAGCTAAATCTGTCAACCAGTCTCCACGTCCATCGGATGCTGAGTTTGTATAGATAATCAACGAACGATCTTCTGTTCCTCCATTACCACCAGCACATCCGCCAAGAAACAATCCGAATGCAAGTGCAATAACTAATAATTTTTTCATACATTTCCCTTTCCTTTATTTCGAGTCAAAATGTAACTTCTTAAAAGCATTGGCCAATCCGTTTGTAGAATGTCAAATCCTAAATCGATTAACTTCCCCCAATGCTGATCAAATCCTTCTGTAATGGCACCTGTATCGGTTAAATGAGCAGAAAGATTGTATTTCTTTCCAAGATCAATTGCGTTGACCCAGGTAAACAACTGAGAATCCTTAAAATGCTTCATCATGGTTGGTTGCACCAGTGCATCTTCGAGTGAACCAAAAATCAGTTCAACTCCGACCAGATTCACATCGTATTCCCTGACCAGATGATACTCCTCCACACTCTTAACAATTGGTACATACATCAGATTCGATTTGCTTGCGGCTAAATGCTCAAGCAATTGAGGATGTACTGGAGATTTGAGCATACAGAAGTCATGCGCCTGATGCTTATCCAGAAAGGCAATAATTTCCTTCCAGTCATGCCAGCTACGATCCACATTAATCAATGCTCTCCCCCGCAAATGTTCTAAAACATCTTCCAAACGACTAAGTCCAACACCTGAAGCTTGTTCGAAGGCATTGGTACAGACAAGTTGATCAATCTGCGCCGAGGTTAAGTGTTTTAAGTGCTGGTCGATCCCCAGAACTTCTTTTTCATAACCATCATGGAAAATATAGAATACGCCATCTTTGCTTAAGACCACATCCAACTCGATGATATCTGCCCCGTGGAGCAAGGCATTGTCAAATGCAGCGATGGTATTCTGAATGATATTGCCGCCAAAGGTCCCTCGATGGGCCGCAATCCTCGTTTGTCCATTCTGACACATCTCAAACATATGTCTTCCCGTAAAACCTTTACTAATGTTTCCACCTCCAACTTCATAAATATCTTAGCACTTCAAAATCCTCTTGTAAACCCTTTCACCTTAAGATGTTCTACCATATTTTCACATAATTTTCACAATAGTACAGGATAGTGCATCACATGTTAAGTTTACCCCTTTTCCAGCAATTTTTCATTAACACAAGGTTAACGCTTTGTTAAAAAACCTGTTCTTCACACAGTTAGTGAGTAACAGGTACATTGCATTATTTCATCACTTCTAAACTCAAAAGAGTTAACTTTTTCATCAAAGAACACACGCAATGAAGCTGTCGACTCACCTTCATTCACAAAGATTTCCATACTTGTCTGATCTATATAAATTAACAACTTGGTACATTCGGACGATATCGGCACATACCGACACTCCATGGTCTGATCACTCCAGTTTTTCCGATGTATGGCAAGAAATTTATCCTGGTTTGAAT
>DOKQ01000131.1 GCA_003510215.1 Erysipelotrichaceae bacterium | reverse complement strand
CATGGGTTTTGTGGTCGCGTACAGATGGTGGGTGATAGTCACGTTGTTTTGTCTAAACCCTTTGCTTCATTGACGGTTTTTACCACAGCTACCCTTTATCTGGATGATTTAGTTTGCGTCGACGGTGATATCCAGGCTCATCGCAAAACGCACAACTTTATCGAGGATCCATGGACGCTATTTGCCTATCAATCAGCTAGTGTTGGAACATATTCAGGTCCAATACGTCATATACAACAATCCACTTCCTTCTATGGATTATTGTATCGGAAGGTAGCTAAAAGAAATTATGTCTGGATACTTTCGATGCTTTTTTCCCAACCACTTCCAGTCAAGTCCATGTTAAGTGGATTCTTTATTCAGAGTGGTCTGCACTTAAGTTTTTTCTTTCGAACACTCAGTCGTTTATTTGGTCAGTTTATGTATCCAAAGCAGACTCGATGGGTAATGATGGGTATACTTCTTATCTTTGCTTTGTATTGGCAGTGGAATCTGGTTGTGTGTCGCTGGATACTCCAACTGTTCTTTTTGCTGATATGCTCAAAAATACGCTATCGAGCATTCTATGTTTATGCTATTTTGTTATTGTTTTTCCCCATGTCCTATCGCTCGCTAGCCTGGCTGATTCCATGCTTATTTTCAGTTGCAAATTTGCATCAGATTCGTGGCTGGCAGATTCGATACTTTCTATTGCCTTGGCTTCAACTTGCCACCGCCTACCGGATTTCCATCATAACTTTTTTGTGTTACCCATTTTTACGTTTGCTGAGTGGGTGGATGTATCTATTTGCCTGGGTTTCAGTACTCTATCTGCCGTTAGCACCCATCTATGAACACGTCGTCCAACTCCTTCTATCGGTTGAGGTTAAGCAAATCCTTTTTGCCGGTAAACCGACCTGGTGGATGATCCTTTTGATTTTACTGTGTGTTTTTGGAACCCAGAATTTAAAGAACAAGGTATTGATGCAACTTTCCATGATTATGCTTTTCGTGTTAACTCAATGGGGACAGCCATGGGGTACTGTTACATACTTTAATGTTGGTCAGGGGAATGCGGCCTTAATTCAGTTGCCCTTTAATCAAGGGAATTTCATGATTGATGTAGCTAGAAATCGAAATCAGGCACTGATTACAAAATCGCTTTTGGCAAAAGGAATCACCAATCTCGATGCTGTTTTTATTACTCATGATGATGCGGATCATGCGGGGGGACTACAAAGACTTTCGGAAACGATTCCTATATCAAGAATCATTGATCAAAAAGAAGATGTATGGGTAGGACCGCTACATGTTTCTTCGTTTTTAAAGCAGTATCAGGGAATCGATGCCAATGACAATAGTCTGGTACTGGGCTTTGATCTAAAAGGTTGTTCATTTCTTTTTACCGGTGATTTGTATCGAGTTGGAGAACAGGAGTTTTTAAGGCAATATTATCATCTAACCTTTGATACGATACTTCTAGGCCATCACGGTTCAAAAACCTCAAGTGATTTTCATTTTCTTGCGTCCATCAAACCCAAGTTGGCAGTGATATCGTCAGACCCTTCAATGTATGGACATCCCCACATTGAATCATTAAAAACACTCTACCAACTTCGTATACCTTCGGTCTCAACTTCAATCATTGGTGATATCAGAGTGTTTGTTTTGGGAAAGTATCAATTGTTACTGTCATCTTCCCGACAATTTGGTATAATTAAATGCAGGTGATAAGATGAATGTTTTAATCGTTGGTAACGATCGTTTTTTATTGAAGCAACACGCAAAAAAATGGCTGGAAACTCAGGCTCCCTTTGCGAAAGATGTTGATCCGGTCGTCATGGATGGAAGTTCGACAGATTTTAAGTGGGACGAGGTGTTTGAAGAAATTTTAACCATCTCTTTTTTCAGTGACATTAAAGTCATTGAACTGATGCATCCGCCAGGATTTGTAAATGCATCGACCATGAGTGAGGCTCAATTGAAACAGTGGACACATATGATTGAACAACTTCCAAAGGAAGTCATTCTTATCGTTATGGTTGAAGCAAATAAGATTGATCAGCGTCTAAAAATCGTGAAACCACTTTTGGTTAAGGGTAAATTGATTCAGGTAAGTGGATTATCACCCAATGAATTTAGGAAGTTTGTTCAGAGGCAATGTGATTTACGTAACATGAGTATGGATTCTGCTACCTTTGAGCAGCTGATGTATCGTTTACCGAAACAGATGACACCATGTCTCAATGAACTGGATAAACTGGCAAATTATCCGCAGAAGTTGGATCAGAAAACGATGTCACTACTTCTTTCTGTTCCGCTTGAAGAAAATGTTTTTGAGTTATCGAAAGCGATTGTATCAAAAAATCTTAAGAAAGCATTACATATCTACGGTGATTTGCAAACATTGAAGCATGATCCGGTAGCTCTGATTCCATCCATTGCCTGGCAGTTACGACTCATGTTTCAGGTGTTGCTTTTACAGCGCGAACGCTTGTCATCATTTGAAATTCGAGAGCGATTGAATGAAAATGATTTTGTCTTAAGTAAGGCAATCGAATATGCCAAGGGTAGCAGCGTTGAGCGCATCGTGGATTTACTTGAGCATTTAGCAAGTCTGGATCAGCAGATTAAAAGCGGAAAAGTAGATAAAAAGTTTGGGTTTGAGTTATTTATGATTGAAGCAACGAGGTGAAACAATGGAAGCAATTCGTGAATTATATAAAGCAGGTCCTGGTCCATCCAGTTCTCATACATTGGCACCCCAACGGGCGTGCTTACTCTTTTTAGAAAAACTCAAAGATCAGCCGATTTCAAGAGTCGCTGTTTCTTTGTATGGTTCTTTATCCCTGACAGGAAAAGGACATTATACAGATAAGGTTATTATAGATACATTTGCACCGATAGAAGCAGAGGTAAGTTTCAAGCTTACCTGGCCATATGATTTTCCCAATGGATTGACGATTTCTGCTTATGATGAGCAAGATCAGCTGATGCTCGAGTGGGTTGTGTACTCCATTGGCGGTGGAAGCATTACCATTTTAAATGAAGGGTTTGATTTTCAGAAACAGGTGTATGAAGAAAAGAATCTGCTGGAAATCATTGATGTCTGCCAAAAAAATCAGTGGACGTTCTATCAGTATGCATTTGATCGGGAACCTGATCTACCCGAATACCTTTCGTTAATTCTTAATGAAATGATGTCGGCGGTTCGACGTGGGCTGGATACGACAGGATTACTTCCGGGTCGACTTAAAATGGAACGTGTCGCCAAATCAATGTACCTCAAGGCATCTGCGATGGATGAGATTGCGGCTAAAAACCGCCTCCGGCTCCTTGCCTATGCCTATGCCAATAATGAGGAAAATGCCAGTGGTGGTCGTGTTGTTACTGCACCAACTTTGGGTGCCAGTGGAGTTCTTGCGGCTTTAATGTATCATTGTTATACCGATTTGGGGTATTCAAGACAACAGCTGATTCAAGCACTTGCGACTGCTGGTGTTATTGGAAACATCGTTAAAACAAATGCAACCATTTCAGGTGCTGTCGGTGGATGTCAGGCTGAAATTGGCGTGGCTTGTGCAATGGCTGCAGCAGCAATGGCACAGCTTGAAGGTGCGAATCTGAAAATTATCGAGTATGCGGCTGAAATTGGCATGGAACACCATCTCGGGTTAACGTGTGATCCTGTGGGTGGTTATGTGATTATTCCGTGCATTGAACGAAATGGTGCGGCAGTATTACGTGCAGTGGATGCTGCGTTTATGGCAAAGACCATCGGTGCCATCAAGGGGAATCGAGTCAATTTTGATACGGTCGTAAGAACCATGAATTATACAGGTGAAAAGATTGCTCTTGAACTTAAGGAAACCTCCTTAGGTGGTTTGGCAACTGAATGTACCTGGGAACTTCCGGAATAATAAAAAAACATCAGCTTCGAGCTGATGTTTCTTATAATGAATTGATATGTTTGCTGAAACGGGCTTTTTGACGAGAAGCATAGTTCTTATGGAAAATTCCACTTGTCACTGCTTTATCTAAAAGTGAGTTTAATAAGACATAACCTTCTGTAGCAGCGTCTTTGTCTTGAGCTTTGATCGCAGCTAGAACTTTCTTCATTTGAGTTTTCAATGCTGACTTCTCGCTTGTTGTTGCTGCAGCACGTTTTAAGTTAGTTAAAGAACGTTTCTTTTGACTCTTGATGTTTGGCATCTTGCACCTCCTTGAATATTGCTTACAAATTATAGCAGAGCAAAGTTCAAATTGCAACCAAACACTTGTCACTCTCTGCTTCAAATTTCACAAAATGTGATATAATACCGTCGGAAAGGAAGATGTTATGAAACCAAAAGTAATCTTTATGGGTACCCCAGACTTTGCAACAGCAGCACTTGAGGCTTTATTGCAACTCAATCTTGAGGTCGTCGCCGTGGTGAGCCAGCCGGATAAGCCGGTAGGGCGTCATAAACAGCTTCGAATGACTCCGGTTAAATCCCTTGCTTTAAAGCACAATATTCCAGTGTTGCAGCCTGTAAAAATCAAGGAATCTGTCGATGAAATTTTAAGTTTTCACCCGGATCTTATCGTCACATGTGCGTATGGACAGATGCTTCCTCGACCACTTCTTGATGTACCTGAGTTCGGATGTATCAATATACACGCATCTTTATTGCCAAAGTATCGTGGTGGAGCACCCATTCATGCCAGTGTGATGGCAGGAGATACACAAACAGGTGTGACACTGATGAAGACTGTCATGAAAATGGATGCTGGTCCCTATTTTGCACAAGAAATGTGTCCAATTAGTATGCTTGACACAACTGAAACTGTCCATGATCGATTAATGGAAGTAGCAAAAAAGGCGATACTTACACATTTACCAGCTGTTTGGGAAAAACGTGCTGAATTTATCGAACAGGATGAATCCAAGGTAACCTATGCTTTCAATATTCAACCTAAAGACGAAGTGATACGATTTGATCAGCAGGGTGAAGCGATATACAATCAGATTCGCGGATTAAGCAGTTGGCCTGGAGCGTATATGATAGTCGATGGGAAGAAATTCAAGATTTATAAGTTGAGATATGAACCGAAAGAGCACTCATATACGAAAGTCACATTCACGAATCTGGTTGATGATGCATTTGTAATGGCCGTTCCAGGTGGTTTTCTACATTTGCTTGAAGTACAATTAGAAGGGAAGAAGCGTCAATCTGCTGCAGAGTTTTACCGTGGGATTGGGCGTACTTGGGAGAAGAAGGAGATTGATGTATGACTAAAACAAAGAAAATGATTATCACAGCCTTATTTACGGCTATGGTTTTTGTAGTGACAATGATTAGTATACCCATACCATTTGGATTTTTAAATATTGGTGATGCTTTGATTATGCTTATGGCTATTACATTGCCACTGCCTATGACGATGTTTATTGGAGGTGTTGGCAGTATGATGGCAGATTTTGCCTTGGGGTACTCCCAATATGCTCTTTTTACTTTTTTTATTAAAGGGTTAGAGGGAGCGATTGTCTACTACCTTTATCATCACACGAAAAAGTTCCGCAAAGTGTTGCCCTTTGTGGCTGCTGGAACCTGGATTGTTGTGATGTATGGATTAACAGATGTATTTTTGTTTCAAAGTTGGTATCAGTTGATTCCTTCGATGAGTTACAATGTATTTCAGGGTGTAGGCAGTGCTATCATTGCCATAAGTTTATCTACCATGATGATTCGTCATATGAGTAAGTTATTTAAGGATTAAGGCAACTTATTCAATCTTGATTGATGTAGTATAAAAATAGCGTAGAATATGGGTGAAGACCCACAGGAGGCCTTCAAGTGATTAAAATCAAGTTTTCATCCCCAATCAAGGAGCAGATCCGACAGCGACTTAAACTGGACGATTCCATCAATTTGGACATCGTGGTTTCATCTAGCCCGCAGGATGCCGAGGATGATGCAATCAATCTGATTGTGGATGCGCAAAAACTTGAGGATGTCGTTGTCTGGCTCGAACATTACAAACGCTTCAGTGGTATTCAGCTTCTGGGCAGAAACCCCCGGGGTGAATCATTGCTCAACCTCTTTGACATCATCCACATTGAATCCTTTGGGAATGATGTGATTGCAACCTTGAGTAAAGGTGAGTTCCATCTGAATCTTAAGCTATATCAGCTGGAAGAAGAGTTGCAATCTGAAGGTTTTATTCGGATATCCAAATCCATGATTATTAATACAGCACATATTGAAAGTATCTATTCAGGATTCAATGGTAAATTGGTCTTAACTATGAGTCATAAGAAGACTGTGGAAGTGAATCGCAGTTATACAAAAACATTTAAACACTATTTCAACGAAAGGAAGTGAGGTTATGAAGGAAATCATTCAGTTAGGATTGCTTATTGTCATGATTTGGATGATGACTATGATCATTCGTAGCATGCTTTGGCAAAGAAAATTGGCTACATTTAAAGGTGAGTCAGTCAGGTATCAAATTCTTAAGCCCATGCAGGCGCAGTTGTCACTCGTGCTTGTTATGATTTTTGCTTTCACTTTAACCACATCACCAACCTTCCTTGATTTGAGTCAGACAACCAATGAGGCCACAGCGGATTGGTATCGTGCAACAGTTTCATCATTTAATCAGGACAATAAGATGAGTGGTGAAGGTGTCGTTGAAGCTTATGTTAGAGGCAATGATTACCAGAGCTCAGTATTGGTATCCGATCTTTTGGCAACAGCGACATTAGTTTATGAAGATGAAGCCTCTGCCGCAACCATCAAGCAAATCATGTCATCGTACAAGTTCGGTCAGGTAGTTGAACAAACACGAATCCAATCGATGGCTATTTACCGCTTGGTTATCGATAATGTTGAGCACACAGTCCACTTATTTGAAGATGCGGGCAGTTATTTCTTCTATGATGAGTCAGTGAATATGACAATACAACTCGAAAGTGCTAGTTAAGCACTTTTTTTTAGTTGGGTTATTTGCTATAATGTGAATGCTCTAAAGGGAGGAACCTATGAATCAAAAGTTTATTCGAAATTTTTCCATTATTGCCCATATCGATCACGGGAAGTCAACTTTGGCTGACCGTATTCTAGAAATGACGAAAACAGTCGAAAATCGGGACATGATGGCACAAATCCTCGACACTTTGGACCTCGAAAGAGAACGTGGCATTACCATTAAGTTGAATGCGGTTCAATTGAAATATACTGCGAAAGACAATCAGGAGTATGTATTTCACCTTATCGATACTCCAGGTCATGTCGATTTTACTTATGAAGTCTCGCGATCCTTGGCAGCCTGTGAAGGAGCTGTTCTTGTGGTTGATGCGGCTCAAGGGATTGAGGCCCAGACACTGGCCAATGTCTATTTAGCTCTAGACAATGATCTTGAGATAATTCCGGTCATTAATAAAGTTGATTTACCTGCAGCTGAACCTCAGAGAGTTATTGATGAAATAGAAAATGTGATTGGACTGGCTGCTCAGGATGCACCACAGATCAGCGCAAAAAGCGGTTTGAATGTGGAACAGGTACTTGAAGCTGTTGTAAGACAGGTTCCGCCACCGCAAGGTGATCCGGATGCACCACTGAAGGCACTCGTTTTTGACTCTTACTATGATCCTTATCGAGGTGTGATTGCCTTTGTACGCATCAAAGAAGGAAATGTCAAAGTAGGGGATAAAATTCAGTTCATGCAGGCAAAAGCTGTTTATGAAGTTGTGGAAGTTGGTATCCGTACGCCAAAGGAAATGAAGAAGAGTTCATTAAGCTGCGGAGAGGTAGGCTGGATTGCGGCCGGAATCAAGTCGGTTAAGGATGTGCATGTGGGTGATACCATTACCCATCAGCAGCGCCCTGCATTATCACCACTTCCAGGATATCGTATACTAAACTCGATGGTTTTCTGTGGATTGTATCCGGTAGAAACCAATCGATATAACGATTTGCGTGAGGCACTTGAAAAATTGCAGCTGAATGATGCTGCGCTGAAGTATGAGCCAGAAACCTCACAAGCATTAGGATTTGGTTTTAGATGCGGATTTTTGGGACTGCTGCATATGGATGTGGTTCAGGAACGGCTTGAACGTGAATATAACTTGCAGCTGATTGCGACAGCACCTTCGGTAGTCTATCACGCATATCTTACCGATGGTTCGATGATTAAAGTCGATAATCCATCACTGCTACCGGAGTCACAGCGTATCGATCACTTGGAAGAACCGTATGTCAAGGCAACCATTATGGTTCCAACAGAGTATGTGGGAGCCGTTATGGAGTTAGCACAAAAGAAGCGTGGGATCTATCAGGATATGATCGCTGTGGATGCTTCCCGTATGCATCTGATTTATCATTTACCACTGGGAGAAATCGTGTTCGACTTCTTTGATCGACTAAAGTCTTCAACCCGCGGTTATGCATCATTTGACTATGAATTTTTGGGATATCTTGAATCGAGACTGGTTAAAATGGATATTCTGCTGAACGCGGAAGTCGTGGATGCCTTATCTACCATTGTTCATCGTGACTTTGCGTATGCGCGAGGGAAAGCTATTACAGAGAAATTAAGAACGCTGATTCCACGTCAGCAGTTTGAGATTCCGGTTCAGGCAGCCCTTAATCATAAGATTATTGCCCGATCCGACATTAAGGCCTTGCGAAAGAACGTCTTGGCAAAATGTTATGGTGGGGATATCAGTAGAAAAAAGAAATTATTAGAAAAACAAAAAGAAGGAAAGAAGCGCATGAAGCAAGTTGGGAATGTTGAAATTCCACAAGAAGCATTTATGGCGGTACTATCCATGGACGACGAGTAAAATCTGTTTTACTCGTTTTTTTTGGCTTTGATTTTTTTTCTGAAAATGACTGTTCGCTTACTTTAAATTATCATTATTTACATTCATCCGATATCTTGACAGCGCTTACATTTGTGGGTAGAGTAAGATTGTTGAAGAAAGGAAGTATATAATGAAACGATACCCAGCAGAACCATTTCGAATTAAAGTTGTTGAAATGATGAAGTCCATGACGAAAGAAGATCGTCAAAGAGCCATTGAGGAAGCCGGCTATAATACATTTTTGCTAAAAAGCGAGGATGTTGGCATTGATTTATTAACTGATTCAGGAACGACCGCCATGAGTGATCGCCAATGGGCAGGCATGATGGTAGGGGATGAGGCTTATGCAGGTTCCCGAAATTTTTTACGACTGGAAAAAACCGTTCAGGAATATTATGGTTATAAGCATATTGTTCCAACCCATCAGGGACGTGGTGCAGAGAATCTGCTTTCCACACTGAAAATTAAACCTGGAGATTATGTGCCTGGGAATATGTATTTTACAACCACCCGATATCATCAGGAGGCAAACGGTGGAACATTCCGTGATGTAATTATTGATGAGGCACATGATTCATCTGCCGAAGTTCCATTTAAAGGGAATATTGATTTATCAAAACTTCAAGGATTGATAGATGAAGTCGGTGCAGATCGAATCCCATATGTCTGTCTTGCCGTGACTGTGAATCTGGCAGGGGGGCAACCTGTATCCATGCAAAATATGAGAGATGTCTACGAACTGGCACACAAACATGGAATCGATGTTTTCTTCGATGCTACTCGTTGTGTCGAAAATGCTTACTTTATCAAAAAGCGTGAAGAAGGTTATCAAGATGTGGCTATCAAGGATATCCTTAGAGAAATGATGAGTTACTCAGATGGATGTACCATGTCCGGTAAAAAGGATTGTATGGTTAATATCGGTGGATTTTTGGCGATGAACGATGATGAACTGTTTGCCCGATCCAAAGAACTGGTCGTTGTATTCGAAGGGATGCCTTCCTATGGTGGGATGGCAGGTCGTGATATGGAAGCTATGGCCATTGGTATTGAAGAATCTGTTGAATATAGCTATATCGAACACCGCGTTGAACAGGTTGCTTATCTGGGCGACAAACTGGATGCGGCAGGGGTGCCTATTGTTAAGCCGGTGGGTGGTCATGCAGTCTTTCTGGATGCCAGACGCTTCTTATCCCATTTAACACAGGATCAGCTTCCTGCACAGGCACTGGCAGCACAGCTTTATGTTGAATCAGGTGTTCGTTCGATGGAACGGGGCATTGTCTCTGCAGGTAGAAATAAAATAACCAAGGAACATCATCGTCCGAAACTTGAACTGGTTCGTTTAACCATACCACGTCGTGTGTATACGTATGCACACATGGATCTTGTGGCTGATGCTGTCATTGAACTCTATAAAAACCGTGAGAAAATTACCGGACTGGAGTTTGTTTATGAACCTCCAATGCTTCGGTTCTTTAACGCACGATTTAAACCTCTCTAACAGATACCCCATCCGGGGTATTTTTTAATGATTTATGATACAATGTTTCTGGTGATAAAATGAATGAGATAACAGAAAAAATCTTAGCAATGAGATCGCGCTATGGTTGGGAAAAAAGCGATACGCCTCGTATATTGGCAAAATCGATTATGGTTGAAGCAGGAGAGTTGCTTCAGGAAACCATAAATGAACCTATGAACAGACAGGCAGTATTGGATGAGATCGCTGATGTATTGATGTATGCGATTTCGATGTGCAATGATTTAGGCGAGGACTATCAAAAAGTCATCGAAGCGAAAATTGTCAAGGTTCACCAGAAGTATGGAAAGTAAAGCTAAATCGCTCTATGTTCATGTCCCATTCTGTGAACATATCTGTGCATACTGTGATTTTATGCGTGTTGGCTATCATCCTTTACTTGTAAAGAAATATCTGGATGCATTAGCAAAACAGTTGCAACCATACAAGAATGATCGCTTTGATACCATTTATATCGGTGGTGGCACGCCAACCGCACTCCATGAAGATGAGTTTTCATCACTGCTGAGTTTATTTACTGATTTACGAAGTCAACAGTGTGAGATGACACTGGAGGCAAATCCGGAGAACTTCAGTGAAGAGAAAATAAAGATGGCAGTGCATTATGGTGTGAATCGCATTTCTCTGGGTGTGCAAACGACGCATCCACATCTACTGAAAATCATTACCCGTAAACATCAGCCGGCAGATGTCAGTCAAGTAATTGAACTATGCATTGCACATGGATTAACCAATCTATCTTTGGATGCCATGTATGGCCTGCCATTTCAAAAGATGGAAGATTTTGAATCAACCCTTGAGTGGATGATTGCACAAAACATCCCGCATATATCCCTATACGCACTTACAATCGAACCAAATTCTGCGTTTGGCCGTCAGAGAATTGAACCTGTCGACAATGAGCTTGAAGGTCAGTTCTATCTGCGGGCAATTGAAATTCTTACTGCAGCGGGGTACTCGCACTATGAAATCAGCAACTTTGCAAAAAATGATCAGATGAGCCAACATAATCTTGCGTACTGGCACTATGATGATTTTGTGGCCTTAGGACCTGGCGGCAGTGGGAAAGAGCATCATCAGCGGTATACAAATACCCGCAATCTGGAAACGTACTTTAACGATGAAACTGCGAAGGATGAACGGATTGAATTATCCATTGAGGATGAAATGTTTGAAACTATGATGATGGGGTTGCGAGTCAAGGAAGGGATTTCACTTACGCGTTTCTATCAGAGATATGGTGTTGATCCAAAGGATATATACCCAAAAAGTGTGAAGAAATATTCTGATCGTGGTTGGTTGCGGGTGGATGATACATCCATTGCACTAAACGAGACCGGTCGGCAATTTCTTCATGATGTTTTGGTGGATATGATGGGTGAGGTTATCAAGCCATAAAAAAAGCTGCACATGTTCGATGGCAGCTAAATGACTATTTTTGATATGCTTTTATGAGTGCCTGAGTTCCCAGGTACTTTTCCTCATCGCTTAAACTTTCGTAAAGTCCAACCACCAACTCGGCAATCTGGCATTGAAGCTGCTTCTTGGCTGCCTCTTCCTTCACAAGATTCAAGTCTTTAATAAAATGATGGATGTAGAATCCAGGAGCAAAGTCTTCACTTAGAATCTTAGGTCCGTTGTTGGTTACCTGCCAGGAAGCGGCGGCTCCGCTGCCAATGGCTGAAAGAATCGTCTGACCATCCAGTCCCATTTCCTTGGCATATACCATGCCTTCGGTAATAGCAGCAATGTTACCTGCGACCACAATCTGATTGACCATCTTACAGTGCTGTCCAGATCCGGCTGCTCCGATGAACGTGATTTTGTTTCCCAAACATTGCAACAGGTCATTCACCTTGATATAAATATCTTCATCTCCACCGACCATAATGGACAAGGATGCGTTTTTTGCGCCAATGTCACCCCCGGAGACAGGGGCATCAAGCATATGAAGGTGTCGTTTCTTTGCCTCAGTATACAACTTTTCTGCAAGTGTCGCAGAGGATGTCGTCATATCAATACAAATGGCTCCTGTTTTGGCATAGGTGAAGATACCGTCTTCTTTAAGATAAATCTGCTCAACATCCCTGGGATACCCAACAATACTGAATATCACATCCGCATCTTTCACTGCTTCTTTCAGTGTGGTCACTTTATGACAGGACAAATCATTCATTTTTTCTAAACTGCGATTATATGCAGTTACCTGATAACCAGCGGATATGATGTGAGAAACCATCGGTTTACCCATCACTCCAGTTCCAATCCATGCAATTTTCATGTGTTACCTCCTTATGTACTAGTCTCATTATACCATTTTTCTGAATGATTTCTCATGTGTTTCAAGAATCAATTGTGAAGATGAATGACTTGCATAAGTACAGTGAGTATGGTAAACTAACTATGCTTTTGTTCTGGGTTGTAGGACACCTCGACCTTTTACTCGGATCAGAAGGACAGAAATAAAAGGAGGAACAAACATGATTTCAAAAGAAAGAAAACAAACCATTATCAAAAACTTCGCTCGTTTTGAAGGAGATACTGGTTCTGTCGAAGTGCAGGTAGCCGTTCTTACTGAACAAATCAACGTGTTGACAGAACACTTGAAAGTTCACAAGAAAGACTTCCATTCACTCCGCGGACTAATGAAAATGGTTGGTCGCCGTCGTAATTTCTTAACCTATTTAAGAAATAATGACGTTAATCGTTACCGTGAATTAGTACAACGTTTAGGATTAAGAAAGTAAACCGGAAAATTCCGGTTTTTTTCTTGCTCTCAAACATGAACGGGTGTATACTTTTATTGATACGGAGGACAGATCATGGCACAGATATTAAAAGAAGAGTTTAGATTTGCAATTCTTTCAGCAGCGAAGAAAGAATTTTATGATTTTGGTTATGAGCATGCTTCCATGCGTCGAATTGCGAAACAAGCCAATATGACTGTAGGAAATGTCTACCGTTATTTTAAAAATAAAGAAATGCTCGCTCAGGAGATTCTTAGTGAAACTCTTGAGAAAATTAATCTTGTGATTGATCAGATTGCACCTAAGGAAGAGGGTGCTCAAACACATGAGCCGATGTATCGATTGAATTACTTCCATCGACGCATTGAATGGATTTCAACGCAATTGGTTGAAATCTTTAAAGAACATAAAGAAGAATTTGTTGTTATTATCTATCAGCCAAGATATTCAAATCAGATGATTGACTGGTTTAAAAAATCATTTCTACAAATGGTTTCTGACTGGTTTCCTAAAGTGGATGCATTTACGCATCCGATTGAACTTCTTTGCCACATGCTGGCAGAAAGCATCGTTGCAGGTTTGAGTCGTGGTTTTAAGGAATCCGTTGATAATCCGGAAGTTGATTTGGCTTGGTCATTGCAGATGTACTTGCATCTTTATACGACCATGCTCTATGCAGGAGAAAATCTATATGAAAAAACATAAGCGACTATGGGCTGTTGCGCTTGTCCTTGTGATAGCCATTGGGGTTAGTATGATGTTTTCAAAAAAAGATCCGATGGTCATAGAACCAAAAGTTGCCTCGGTCAGGGTTCTTTCGATTGAACTAAGTGAAAATCAGCAACAACTCAAGTACATAGGCATCGTTCAACCTTTAGATACACATCAGGCGACCTTTGCTACCATTGGTTCGATTGAGGCTGTGTATGTCAAAGAAGGCGACCATGTTAAAAAAGGCCAGCGTCTGGCATCTTTGGACAGTGAAACAGCGCGTATTAATTATCAGAATGCTCAGGAAGAACTTCGCGTGGCTAACCTCAACCGCAAACAGGCCAATGAAACCATGAATGCGGAAGAAGCCTCCTATCTTGATAAAAAACGCAACCAACAGCAGTTACTTGAAAACTCCCGGTTACGAGCCGAAGAGCAGAAGTTTAAATCTGAAGAAGCTTTGGCAAAGCGGGATGAAGCACTTCTTGAATTTGGGGAAGATAGTGAGGAATATGCTGAGGCACAGGCAACGTATCTTCAGGAAGCGGCCCTTTATGAGCTTTACAAGGCGGAATACGAGCAATCTGCGCAAGCGGATGAACCTGTGGAGGTATCCATTGCCTATGCACGTTATCAAGCATCTAAAGCCGCTTTTGACGCCAGTGTTGTGCAATACACCATCGCAAAAAATAATGTGGACTTGGCGAAGAGTAATCTGGAGGCCACGGAACTTCAATCATCGATGGATGGCTATGTCATTATGGTCATTTCCGAGGCAGGTGATCTTGCTACACCACTGGCACCTGTGGTGGTGATCGCTTCCTATCAGTCGGTTGCATCGATTGGGCTTTCCCAACAGGCAACCTCACTCGTTTCCGTGAATAACAAGTCAAAAGTTACCATCAATCAAATAGATTATTCCGGGTATATCTTGGATATTGCAAAGATTCCGGATACAACTTCAAGAACCTATCTGACTCGTGTCTTCATTGAACAGGCCACAGATTTAAATATTGGAGAAACTGCAGCTGTTACAATTGACACAGGGTTTAAGGAAGGGGTTTGGTTGCCACTGAATACCATCAAAAATGATGGTGAGGATTTTGTGTACATTGTTAAAGAAGGTCGTGTTGTTCGACGCGTGGTTACGATTACCAGTATTTACAATGATCTGGTGTCCATCGATGGCTTATCCATTGATGATCAGGTCATTGTGGAAGGCGGAAAAAACCTTCGTCCTGGGATGCTGGTGGAAATTTCGGAAGTGGTGAATCT
>DOKQ01000065.1 GCA_003510215.1 Erysipelotrichaceae bacterium | reverse complement strand
ACAACAATAATCAACAATGCACTGGTCTCACCAATTGCACCTGGATACCATCCAGTAAACAGTCCCCAAAGGCCACCAAACTGATCAAGGAAGCCGCCAAGAATGCTATTATCCGTAATCAGCCAGCCCATTTGAGCAATCGAAGCAATCGGTGTTGGACCCGTAGTCACATCAGCCGCAACTGCTCCAGCAAATGAGGTTAACATAACACCACGACCGACACCCGCCGGATTGAAAATATTATGTCCGAACCCACCGAAAATCAGTTTTCCGATAAAGATAGCCGAGAATGAACCAATGGCCATCGCATAATAAGTCGTCGTAATCGGAAGCATTAACGTCAAGATAATTGCGGTCACCCATGGAAATGAGCTCTGCAAATGCTTCTTAATATCTTTTTTAAGAAATAGGCACCAGCCTAATTCAGTTAATAACGCAACGCCCACAGAGACTGCCATTAGAATTAAGGCGTGCACTCCATGACCGCTTCCATATTCCATAAAATAATAGACAACTCCAAACGCAAAAACTGCAAGCAACCCAAGAGTTAACTCAAGCATGATATTCTGCGTACTTTGAGATGATCTAACACTAGGAGATGGTCTAAATGTAAATTTCATTTTGCTTCCCTCCCTATTTCTTCAACGCCAATATGCGTTTTGCACGGCGTACACCTTCAGTAACATCCAAACGAGATGGACATACATAAGAACATAATCCACATTCAATACAGTCATTCGTATGCAATTTTACAAGTAAATCAGTATTCTTGCCTTTTTCAGCCTCATTGATACGTACTGGTAACAAACCTGCTGGACAGTGATCATTACATTTACCACAACGAAGACATGCGATTGGATCTAATGGTTGAGTCTTCAAAATCGTTACAGCATTGGTGTATGATGTAATAACAAACTGATCATTTGTGATCGTTTTACCCATCATAGGTCCACCTGCGATGCAACTGATTTCTTCACCCGTATATCCACCCAACGCAGCCACAATTTCAGAAACCTTCGTTCCTACAGTAACAGATACATTGGCTGGCTTGGCAATCCCATCACCACTCACAGTAACAATTTTCTGAGTAATCGGTTTTGCTTCTTTTAGTGCCTGTGCAAATGCAATCGCTGTCGTAGCATTGTTTACGATAAATCCTTCTTCACAAGGCAGCTTGTCATAACGTTTCTTATACATGTTATAGATAAGTGTACGTTCCCAGCCCATCGGATATGCATCCTTCACAGGCTTCACGGTTACATTTTCGACAGTGGCTACAGCTTCATTCAACTTGGCAATTAAAGCTTTTTTCGTTGACTTAATCGCAATGACAGCCTCTTTGGCTCCCGCCATTTTAATCATAGCTTGTGCACCATAAATCATGTCAGCCATATAATTTTCCATCATACGATAGTCTGCAGTAATATACGGTTCACACTCGACACCATTAATAATGATGGTATCCACAGCCTGAACATATTTATATTTGATATATGTCGGGAAACCTGCACCTCCACAACCTACAATACCTGCATTCATCGCAAAATCGATGAGGTCTTCTCTACTTGCATCTTCAATGCTCAATGGTGCAAATGATTGAATCGTTTCGTTTTTCCCATCATTTTCAATCACAATATGATCCACAGGGCGTAAAATCCCCGACATGATCTTTTGCACACCTTTTACTACTCCTGATACAGGAGAGTATAATGGAACCGTCATTTTATCATTTCGAACAGCCAGTTTCGTATTCACGAAAACCTGGTCGCCTTCTTTGACCAACACGTCAAACGATGTATTCATTCCATTGAGCAATGGAATATATACAAGTTTAGGCGTTTCAATGGTGACGATTTCATTGTAATTTGTCAAATCCTTATGTCCATCCACATGTTTTTGCATTGGACCAATCCAAATTGACATCCAGTTCACCTATCCCTTTCATATTTAACAGCACCTAAGCATAACACTTGACTTTAAGGTGCGTCAACTTTCTGCTACATTATAACATAAATTGACATTTTTAAAAGGCTTAAAAGGTAAATCAGTCATTTTTTTCACAAACTTTTTATGATTTCGTTCACATCGCTTTCACTTGTGCAAATGATGAATTATGATATAATAACTGAGGTGATATTGTGAAAAAAATTCTATTAGTTTTAGTCGCTGCAATAACAATGGCAGCCTGTACTCCAAGCACACAAAGTGATACACTTCAACGCTATTCAAACCAAACCGTTGAAGGTGGTTTTGATACGATTATTACAATCATAGCCTATACCAAAACTCAGCAGGAGTTTAACAAATATTATGAAATGATGAGAGATGAATTTTATCGATACCATCAGCTGTATGATAAATATAACAGTTATGAGGGTATCCAGAATATTTATACAATAAATCAGCAAGCAGGCATTGCTCCTGTAACAGTGGATCAATCCATCATTGACTTACTTCTATTGTCAAAAGAATGGCACGAAAAAAGCAACGGTCGGTTTGATGTTACATTAGGAGCTGTGCTTAAAGTATGGCACAACTACCGCGAACAAGGATTGATCGATAATCAGGATGGAAAAGAAGCAGCCATTCCAGATATGGCCACATTGGAAGAAGCAAAGAAATGCACTGGTTGGGAGTTTATCGAAATCGACGAAGCGGCCAAAACCGTCTATCTAACCGATGCATGCGCCTCATTGGATGTGGGTGGTATTGCAAAGGGGTACGCTACTGAGTTGGTTGCTCAAAAACTTGCGGCAGAAGGTTTGGATAAAGCAGTCATCAACGCGGGCGGAAACGTTCGGACTGTCGGTAACAAAGTAAACGATGAACCTTGGGCTGTTGGCATTGAATCTCCAGATATGGGATTAAGTGATTCATTGGATACCATTCGACTTCCAAAAACCGGATCCTTCGTAACATCCGGTGATTATCAAAGATTCTTCGTTGGACCGGGCGGTGTAACCTACCATCATCTGATTGATCCCAATACGCTTTTGCCAGGACGTAATATGCGTTCTGTCACCATTATTATGGAAGACTCAGGATTGGCTGATATTGTGTCGACCATCCTATTTCTGGCAACCTACGAAGAAGGTGTTGAGTTGATTGAATCTTTGCAGAATCAATTTCCAGATCAGGTGATTGGTGCCATTTGGGTATTTGATCAGGGAAAAGCTCCTGCCAATAGTCAGTTTAGAAGTTCAGGTGGATATTCGATTGTTATATCCCCTTCATTAACATCTTATTCACGAATTTTTGCATCATAAGAAAAAATGATTGAATTTTCTGTGGTTCAGCAGTATCATAGTGTTCATCGAGGTGATAGATGTGACCCATCAAAATCAAAAATTTTATACTGCATTTATCTTTAATATTATTGGATTCGGACTTTTAGAAATTATCTTCCGGATTTTAAGTAATCAACCACTGGCAGAGTTTTCATTTATACGAACTCTGCTTTTTGCTACTGTTTTTTCACTGGTCTTTGCCTGGATTCTTACTTTTCTATCAAGAAAAGGAAGTACCATTGTCTTTCTATCCTTTTTATGGATCAGCTCCATTTACTCTTTTGCACAACTTGGATTCCGGAGTTATCTAGGCTACTATTTTTCCTTAGCAATTCTCAAACGAACCCTCGGTGGTGTGGCAGAATTTGCAGGAGACTTTCTTGGATATATCCGCTTTTCCTATTACCTTATTTTTATTCCCGCGATCCTCTTCTCTATCCTCTTTGCAACAAAACAGGCGCGTTTTACAAGAAAAAAACCGAAGCGACTATTTATGATTGGCAGTTTAGCAATCACACTTCTCATTCATCTGATTTCCATCTGGTCATTAAGCTGGTTTGTGAGTGCGACCACACTACATAAACCTAAAGATCTGTATGATACTCCGTTGTTTAGTGAGTCAGCGATTCGTCAGTTAGGTATCGGGCGCTTTGCACTACGAGATGCTACCCTATTATTTAAGGATGTTGAGGATGACATTATCTTTGAACCGACAGACCCGCCACCGGTAGAACCTGTCGAACCCGATTTAACACGCTATGTTAAAACTGAGCTTTGGGAAAGTCTTGCAAATAAAGAAACCAACTCACGCATTAAGCAGATTGATGGCTATCTTCTATCACGGCACGTAAGTCCAAAAAATGAAATGACAGGTTATTTTGAAGGAAAAAACCTCGTGTACATCATGGTTGAAGCCTTTGACTATATGGCTATCAATGAAACTCTGACACCCACTTTATATAAAATGATGAATGAAGGATGGTTATTCGAAAATTACTATGCCCCAAAGCATTCATGCTCTACTGGAGAAAGCGAGTTTATGTCACAAACATCACTCATTCCTTCCACTACTGTCTGCACCCCTAATGAATATTACAAAAACAACTGGAATCCGGCCTTGTTTAATCTATTTTCACGTAGAGGATTTGAAACTAAATCATTTCACTCCTGGACAGATCAATTCTATCCAAGACGTACCTGGCATCAAAACATGGGAAGTTCAAAGTTTTATAACTTCGACGACCTAAACATTGATCCAAACAACACCATTGTGGGTTGGCCAAGCGATATTAATCTAATGGAAGAAGTCTTCCCCATCATGGATCAGATGAGTGAGCCATTTATGAGTATGATTATCACAGTAAGCATGCACTTTCCATATGATATGGATTCCACGATGGGAAATAAACACTTATCTTCTGTCAACCAGGTATATCCGGATGCTCCATCAGATGTCAAACGTTACATGTCAAAAGCGATTGAATTCGACCGTTCCATGCAACGATTATTTGAATTGTTTGAGGCCTCCGGCAAAATGGATGATACTGTATTTGTTATCTTTGCGGATCACCATCCATTTAAAATGTCCACAAAGTCCATCGCAGATTATACTCCGTGGGTTAACCGTAATGTCGGATTAAGCATGGATCGATCTCCATTGATTCTATATCATCAGGGAAGTGAACCGCAGAAATTTTATATGCCTGCCAGCACCATGGACCTTGTCCCTACGATGGCCAATCTATTTAACTTGAACTTTGATCCTCGTATGTACTTAGGTGTTGACTTGTTTAGCAACGAAAAAGCCATTGTCATATTCCCAACAGGAAGTTGGGTTGATTCCGTTGGTGAGTACTACTCATCGAACGGAACCTTTCAACCATACAATGAGGAAATCACTTATACGGATGAAGAAATTGCGGCTTTAAATCAAAAAGTTCGGAATCACTTTGCGGTCAGTGAAGAGATATACAAAACAAACTATTTCGACTTACGACGAATGCTCTTACCTTAAATTTAAAAAGTGCTACTGATACACCTTGTACAGTAGCACTTTTCACTTTTCTATGTAAATTATGACCCGAAATCCTGATGATAACTGACTACACTTACACTTTCAACTCCTTCAATAGACTTGAGCCGTTCCAACCAGCGATCTTTCTTCTCTGAATAATCAATATCATAGGTGCAATCAACTCGAGTTTGCTGAATCTGCTTACTACGTAACTGATGCTTTGGTGCACCCTTTAGCACTTCAGCTACTTCATTTCCGACATCCGGTCGATAACGAAGAATCAGTAGATACTTTCCACCGGATGAAAACCCAAAGAGGTAGCTGATAAAAAATAGGGTGCCCAACGCAAAGGAAGTGATCAGAGCAATAATATATACTCCCACTCCCGTCATGATGCCTGAAGCAATAGACCAGAAGATAAAGCCTGTATCTATTGGATCTTTGACCGCAGTACGGAAACGGACAATGGATAGAGCTCCAACCATACCAAGAGATAAAGCCAAGTTCGAACTAATCGTTCGAATGACGATGGCTGTAACCATCGTTACCATCACAATCAATAAAGCAAAGGATTTGGAATAGGCTACCCCACTAAATGTTTTCTTATAAATAAACACAATAAATAGCGCAATGACAAAAGCACTCACCAGCGATAATAACAACCCATCGAGGGTAATCGTATTGGTGAATTCAGCCGAAATTGCCCTCTTCAGTAAGTCTAACATGTCCATAATCTAGTCGCCCTTTCTAAAGTACGTTACGGCAATATGCAAATTTTGATATTGCCATACGAAGTGCTGGAACGGTTTGCAATACCCCCCAAACAAAATCTGGTAAAACCTCATTAAACTTAACCTCCAGTACAACCTGATTTTTTTCAAATACAGGGACCGAAACGGACTGTGGATCAAACAAATCCATATTATATACCCCAGAGGATACATGATAGTCCAAGGTAATCCGAACATCCAACGGTTCAAACACATATGCCTGCCGGTAATAATCCACAATTACTGATGGCCTGTAGGCCTGCAGTCGGTAATCAATCAAAAACTGATCATCCAATCGCTCATTCTTTGTCACTAATATGTTATATGGGTCACTCAATACCTGTTTGACCCAGGATTGATTAACAGTTACTGCTTCCTTAAATGTCATTTGACCATGCTTATGTTTGCATTCAAGCTTAATCAGCGAAGCGTTGTGATTGTAAAATCTTAAGCGATACTTCTTTCGAAACTGAACACCGTCCAGCTTTTCAGCCAAAGCATCATTATCAATCGTATCAAAATACAGACTACGAATAAAGTACGAGTGATCATCCGAAACTGAATGTCTGTCTCTTTGCATGACCGTTCGTAATCGCAGATCCAGCATTCTAGCCACATCCTCACTCAGAATGTATTTGAGTTCATGTCGATATTTCGGTTTCATAGGCCACCAAAGTAGAATTCTACTTCCTCATTGGTTAAATTAAAGAACTCTTTTGTCTGAGCAATCATATACCGGTTTCGAAGTTGGAAATACCTGCGAAGATCCTCCACTGATTTTTCCCAGTGACTTACCGTCAACCCCCAACGTTGCTGATTACGAGCCATCTCAGGTTGATATAAAGCCACCATATCATCAATGGCCTGATTAACCCGATCAGGATGAAAAGTTGTTTTCATGTGCATTGAAAGTCTTTCTACAAACAACTGCTGAAACTCCGGATTGACTACGAGGTTTCTAAATAATGCAGTTGAGATTTTAAACCCTGTCATTCCTTCAGGTTGAGTCGCAAATTTCAGATAATCCCGATCAAAGTTGTACATCGCAAAATCCAGGTCATACCATATCATACGCCATCGTCCGTCAAAAATGTCTGGATGATTGAAGAAACGGGCATTAATAATATCATTGTTGGTTGTAATCGTCGAAGCAACCCAGAAATCCACATAACTCTCCATATCCAAGCGAGACTTCATATA
>DOKQ01000027.1 GCA_003510215.1 Erysipelotrichaceae bacterium | reverse complement strand
TAATCCAACCGAGGTCAAGACGGAGTAACGTCCACCAATATCATCCGGAATACTAAAGGTTTCATATCCTTTCGCATCCGCCAACTGCTTGAGTGTTCCTCTTGCTTTATCTGTAGTGGCGATAATACGTTTTGAAGCTTCCTCTACGCCATATGTCTTTTCAATGTACTGACGAATCAGACGGAACGCCAATGCTGTCTCTGTGGTTGTTCCTGATTTCGAGATTACATTGCAGTAAACACTTTTACCTTCAAGTGATGCCATAATCTGAGCAATCGCTGTAGAGGAGAAGGTATTTCCTACATAAACAACCTCAATATCCTTCTTTCCAAACAACCCTTGAGTAAATTCTATGGCTGCTCGAGCGCCAAGATATGATCCACCAATACCACAAACCAAAAAGACATCTGCGTCTTCCGCAATACGCTTAGCCGTTTTTTTAAGGCGGTCAAACTCATCTTTATCATAGGTTGTTGCCCAATCGACCCAACCTAAAAAATCATTACCTTTACCGGTTTTATCGCTAATCCAGCCATGAATTTCATTTACTTTTGTTTGAAACTGTGCGACTTTTTCACGATTCTGTACATGTGTTAAATTGACGTTAATCATGTTGATTCTCCTTTTTTGCTTGATTAATCCACTCAGGCAACTTCTTTGCCAAACTTGAAAACCCGTGAGTGCTCTTTGGTAGTTTCACCATCCGCGCCTGCTTTTTCTGACGTCGCAAGGTTTGCTGACGAGCGGCTTTAAGCGAAAGACGCAACTGGTGATGATCCTGATCCACATCGATAACTTTCAGACGAACACGGTCGCCAACTTGAACATATTGATGAATGTCGCGCACAAAAGAATCCGATAATTCGGAAATATGGATTAATCCATTTGTATTCTCATCGATGTACACAAACGCGCCATAGGGTTGAATACCAGTGACCACGCCTTCCACAATTTGTCCAGGTAAAATCATCGAGAACCACCTTTCTGTAGCATTGTTATTATAACATACAACTCGTTTTTGTGTTATAATTATCCGCAGAGGTGATGTTTTGTGCTTGGAAAAATGTACCCGTTTTGGGCAGCGATATTGGCAAATATCGTTGCACAACTACTAAAACCCATATTTCACTATCTACGTACCCGTCAATGGCGACCACATTTAATTATTGAAAGTGGTGGTTTTCCGAGTTCACACACATCCACAGTGACAGCACTCACTCTATCTGTGGGAATTGTTGAGAATTTCAACTCAACCATATTCGCTGTGACGCTGATGTTTGGTATGATTGTGGCATATGATGCGGCCAATGTCCGCTACTACGCCGGACAGAATATTCGAATCACCCAACAGCTGATCAAGGATATTCAGACGCTGACGCAGACAAAGCTGGATGATCCTATTTATTTATTAAAGATTAAGGAAGTCCTGGGCCACAAATGGACTGAGGTTCTAGGAGGCATCCTAGTTGGCTTACTCATCGGTGGTCTGTTATACTTTTTACGATAAGGTGGTAATATATATGAATGAACTTGAAGAACTCATTGTTGATACATTAGATAAAATCCGTCCCTACATCCAACGTGATGGTGGTGACGTTGAATTTGTAAGTATAGATGATCAGGGAATCGTCTATGTCAAAATGCTTGGTGCCTGTGTCGGCTGCTATGCGGCAGACGATACAATTAAACTTGGAGTGGAAGCCATTTTGATGGATGAAATCCCTCAGGTTACCGAAGTACGGATTTTCGAAGGATGAAAAAACTCAAGCGAGTCATCGCTTGAGTTTTTTAGTACCCTGCTTCACGTAGAAAAGCATCAATCACATCTGCGGATATACCTGTGACTGGATCACTGGTAAGGGGTGTCCACTCAATCTTGTTTACGGTCACACCATCCACAACCCAAATCAGTGTTGGAGAGTATGATACATCATACGCATCGATCATCGGTTGCCGTGCATCTTTATCCGATAATCCTGCAGGAAGATGTTCGTCAAGGTCAATGACATAGATAAGGTCTTTTAACATCGGTTGATCACTGAGTCGTTTCTCGAAATAATTGTTCTGAATGTTTGTGGCATCACCACACCCTTCAACCCAGCCAAAATAGAATATCCCTGTCACTTTATTCTTTAGCATCTCATCCAATTCATCAAATGAAATACGCTGTAAATCATCAAACTGTTTGCGGGCACTAACGGGTGATGCAGAGCAACCCCATAGTGCAACTAGGATAAGTATAACGAATACTTTCTTCATCAATTTCACCTCGTAGGTGATTATATCACACAACGATAGGTAGTGAAACATTCACTATCCTTCACAAAGTGAAAGTTATTTCACGAAAAAACCCGAGAATCTCGGGTTTTACCATTTGCCTTTCGACACATGACCTGCCAACTCTGCTTTACACATGCGGCGAATCATAAACGCGTCTGCCTTAGCCTTCTTAAATACTTTCACGCAGGCCGGATCCAATGCATCCTCAATACCACTTGCAGCCAAATCTTCGATTTCTCTACACAACTTAATTAGTTCAAGGTGTAATCCATTGGTGAACTCAGAGCGCTCAATCTTCGCAGCATCTTCATCACTAAGTACATCAAACTTCTCTTTGGGTGCATTACACTTCGGGCAATGCTCATGCAATTCATCCTCAGCCAATACCAATCCACAAACCTGACATTTTACGAGTTTCATACGCTACCTCCCATCTCGTTACAATCATTATATCATAAATAAAGTGACTCAAATCACAATTCAGGAATAATTTATTGGTATATATTTTCATTAATTTTCATGAAAATATATGAAAATAATAGAAATTTCACTTTACACAGGATATTTCTTGCTTTAAAATTAAGTTTGTTAAAAAACAGGAGGATCATGTATGAGTCACCCATTTGAAATTTTTGGAAAATATCTGTTTACCGATGCCACGATGAAAGAAAGGTTACCTCATCCGATTTATAAGCGATGGAAAACCTCACTCACTCACGAAGCACAGCTCGATTCGAAGACGGCTGATGCGATTGCACATGCTATGAAGACCTGGGCACTTGAGCTCGGGGCAACCCACTACTCGCACTGGTTTCAGCCGATGACAGGAAAGACTGCTGAGAAGCACGATGCCTTTTTGGAACCCGGTGATGATGGGGAGCCACTCGCCAGATTCAGCGGAAAGTCATTAATCAAAGGTGAAACTGATGGATCAAGTTTTCCAAACGGTGGATTGCGTGCCACATTTGAAGCCAGAGGTTATACTTACTGGGACATCTCATCTCCCGCATTTATCCGAAATCACGTACTTTGTATACCTACTATTTTTATCTCTTTCAATGGTGACTCATTAGATAAAAAAGCTCCGCTTCTAAAATCCATGGATGCATTAAGCAAACAATCTACCCGGCTTCTTCACCTTCTCGGTGAAAAAGATGTAACATCGGTTACACCGGTACTAGGCCAGGAACAGGAATACTTCCTGGTAGACCAGAAACATTTTCAGAAACGACTTGACCTAAAACTGACAGGGCGCACTCTGCTAGGCAAATCGCCAGCCAAAGGTCAGGAAGCTGAAGAGCACTACTTTGGTTCGATTCCACAGCGAGTTGCATCATTTATGCAGGAAGTCAATCTTGAACTTTGGAAACTGGGCATTTATAGCCGAGTTGAACACAATGAAGTAGCCTATGGTCAGTTTGAGATTGTCCCTATCTATGCTCCCGCACATATTGCGATTGATCAAAATCAGTTAATTATGGATATTTTGAAGCAAACAGCCCCAAAACATGGACTTGCCTGTTTACTGCACGAAAAACCGTTTGCAAACATCAATGGATCAGGCAAACATAATAACTGGTCTTTAGTGGACAATCTAGGGAACAATATGTTAGATCCATCCGAAAATCCTCAGGATAACCTCCGCTTTTTACTCTTTGTCTGTGCCTTGATGAAAGGCATCGACCAATACCCTGAACTTTTACGTATGGCCTCATCGGGAGCTGGTAACGACCATCGATTGGGAGCCAACGAAGCTCCACCAGCGATTATCTCAATGTATGTTGGTAGTGATCTTGAACGTCTTTTGTATTTCATTGAGTCTGGTGATGTCAAGGATTGGACCAACGGTAATACAATGCACTCACCACTGAACAACCTTAAAGCCTTACCCAAGGAAGCTTCTGACCGTAATCGTACATCCCCCTTTGCTTTTACCGGAAATAAGTTTGAGTTCCGTATGGTTGGTTCATCCAGATCTGCCGCAACCACAAACATTGTGTTAAACACACTGCTCGCAGATGCCTTAGCCTATATCAGTGATGAAATTGAATCTTCCACACTGACAGACTTAAAAGCTAACGCACTGAATGTTTGTCAAAAGATCATAGCGAAGCATAAGCGGATTCTGTTTAGTGGCGATGGATACTCAGAAAACTGGCTGATTGAAGCCAAACGACGTGGCCTCCCCAATTTAACTTCATTTGCGGAGTCGATTGATAGTTTAATCGAACCAAAGTCAGTTAGACTGTTTGAGCGACATGGAGTATTCAATCACAAGGAGCTGGAAGCACGAGCTGAAATTATGCATGAACAGTTCATTCGTTCCATTACCTTTGAAGCAAAAGCATTGTTACAGATGGTACGCACACAAATCCTCCCTTCATCTGTCAAGGAAGTCACGCTCCATCTACCTCTTAGTGCAGCAGGCATTGCTTACAGTGTCGATATGGTAGAGAAGTTCAGCACATGGTTAAGTCAAACCAATCATGAGGTAAACGAACTGGAAAAAATGCTGAATCGAGCCAATCTGATTGCCAATCTGCGCGAGCGCAGCCTGTTTATGCATCAGGTCATTCGTCCGCAACTTAATTGCATTCGTGAGGTCGTTGATTCGATGGAAGGCTATATGAGTAAGGAAAACTATCCTATTCCAACCTATACCGAACTGTTGTTTCAACTTGACGATTAATTGAACCCTTCGGGGTTCTTTTTTTACCCTAATTGTGGTATTCTTCTGTTGTGAGGTAACATATGAAAATAATCACTGATACAGGAACTCTTTTAAAACAAGAGGCTTCTAAAGAGCTTAATATTACACTTCTTCCCTTACAGGTGGCCATCGGATCCAAAAACTACCGTGACGCCTTTGAGTTGGACTCAGAAACATTCGTCCAAATGATTAAAACGGATATTCCCGTTTCATCACAGCCGGCCATCGGTGAAGTGATGGAGGCTTATGAGGATGTGCAGGAAACACTCCACATTACCATGACAAAAGGGTTGAGCGCAACCTATAACAGCGCCTATGGTATTATTGATGCTGAAGGTATCAAACACGTACGTTTGTTTAATTCAAAAACATTGGCTGGACCACAGCAGTATCTTGTGAAACTGGCCGTTAAACTGCGGGATACTCATACAATGGATGAGATCATTGAAAAAATGGAATCATGCCTGCGTGAGTGTCAGTCATTTCTGATTCCTCAGGACTTCGATTACCTGCGTCGCGGTGGACGACTCTCACCAATTGCGGCTACACTTAGTGGTGTACTAAAGATCAAACCGATTGTCACACAAACCGAAGGTAGTGAAGTACTTGAAAAGTTTGCGGTCGCACGGACTTTGTCAAATGCCTTTGACAAAATCGTTCAACACATGGTTACTCGTGGCGTCAATGAAAATCATCGCATTTTCATCAGTCATGCATTAAATCAACCTGCTGCTGATTTAGCCTTAAGCAAAATGAAAGAACAGTTTCCAAATTCGGTCGTCGAGGTTCTCGAACTGACACCCGTGATGATAACTCAAGGTGGCCCTGGATGCCTTGCTGTTCAATACATATTACAAGACAAAGAAACGGTGATTTAACCGTTTTTTTCTATTTCTTGACATACATCAAGGAATACAACTGGAATCAGGATACAATAGTGATAGGAGGAATCACTATGAAAATCAAATATCAATTAGAAACATTAACCTGCCCCAGTTGTGGAGCAAAAATTAAAGCAGGTGTATCGAGCATCCAAGGAGTGAAAAGCGTTGACGTTTTATTTAACGCAAGTAAAGTTGTGGTAGAAGTTGAAGAAAACACAGATCTTACACTAACTATTTCCAAGGTTCTAGGACGGCTTGGCTTCAGAGTGCTAAAGATATCATGAATCGATTCAAACATATGGCACTTTGGATATCTACGGTACTCATACTTTTGGCTTGGATAAACCAATGGTTTTTTATGCCCTCATTATTTTATCCATTCCTTCTTATATCAACAGCGATTACCTTACCCCCTATCGCAAAAAACGCCTTGAGTGCACTCAGATATAAAGTTGCTAGTATCGATCTGCTTGTTACCATTGCGGTCGTTGGTGCATTGTTTATTTCCGAAATTTGGGAAGCAGCCGCTGTTACCTATTTATTTACCCTCGGTCATTACCTGGAGGCCAAAACACTATTGAAAACCCGACAGGCCATATCCGAGTTATTGGATAAACTACCTGTAGAAGTCACTGTGATTAAAGATGACAAGCAAGTCAAGGTAGCTCTGGATGACCTTCAACTTGGTGATCACGTGATGGTCAAAACAGGTGAGCGAGTCGCTGTTGACGGAACCATTGTCAAAGGATTTGGTTATCTAGATGAAAGTTCACTCACAGGAGAGCCACTTGACCAGCAGCGGATGGTCGGTGATTTTGTCTATGCCTCTTCCTTATGTACCCAGGGAACCTTCGTTGTTGAAACAAGTGTGATTGGTGAAGATAGTGTCTATGGCAAAATCATGACCATGATTGAGGAAGCACAGGATAAAAAAGCAAAAACCCAAAAGTTCATTGAAACTTTTGCTCAATATTATACCCCTTCAATTATTGTACTAACTATCATCGTCATGCTTGTGACAAGAAACTTTGAACTCGCATTAACCTTACTTGTTATCTCATGTCCTGGTGCATTAGTCATCGCAACTCCCGTCAGTATTGTGGCTGGGATTGGTCTTGGGGCTAAAAATGGCATTCTATTTAAAGGTGGAGATGTAATCGAGCGTCTCAGCCAGGTGAAGGCCATAGCTTTTGACAAAACAGGCACCTTAACCCAAGGAAAGCCGGTTGTAACTGAAGCCTTCTTTATGGATGAGAATCCTTTAAATCAAATTAAACTCACCTTAAGTGCCGAACTGCATTCCGAGCATCCGTTGGCTACTGCGCTTTTAGCCTATGCAGCCAAACAGAACCTTGAGCTCATTGAGCCAAGCAGCTCATCCGTGTCCATTGGCAAAGGAATTGAAGCTGTGGTTGATAACCATCATGTCTTGCTTGGCAATCAAAGACAAATGGATGTGGCAGAGTTGATCATTTCTGAGTCCATTCAAGCGTTGGCTAAAAAACATCAGTTGCAAGGTGCCACTACCATCTTTGCCAGTGTGGATCATCAGGTCGTTGGTGTATATATGATATATGATCAGTTAAAAGAAGAAGCTGCTTCGGTTGTATCCTGGTTGCACAAACATCACATAAAAACTGTGATGCTAACTGGAGATCAGACCCATGCTGCTAATACTATAGCCGCAAAAATCGGTATTGATGATGTTGTGGCGCAATGTTTGCCTGAAGATAAAGCCAATCATATGCAGAAACTCAAGGAGCAATACAAACACGTTGCGATGGTCGGTGATGGTATTAATGATGCCCCCGCCTTGGCATTGTCGGACTTTGGTGTTGCGATGGGAGGAGCAACGAACCACGTAGCTATGGAAACCGCTGACATCATTTTACAGAAGCAGGATTTACAACATCTGATTGCAGCGATTCGCATTTCGAAAGCTACGGTTAAAAACATGAAAATAAATATTGTATTTGCTATAATGGTTGTAACCTTACTTGTCATCGGTGTTCTCAGTGGCCATGTATTCTTAGCTTTAGGAATGCTTGTCCATGAGTTAAGTGTTATTGCCGTCATACTGCTCGCCATCTCACTTAGATACAAGAAAATCTGATTGGAGTTGATTCTATGTCTTGTTCCATGTGTCATTTACATCATGCCTGTGTTTCGATTGTACCACTGTTTTCTACCTGTTCACCACAGGAATTATCCCAACTATCAGGCATTACTTATCAAAAGCAGTTTAAACGTAAAGAAAGTCTGATTCCTGCACATCACTCGCTTTCCTCTCTCATCATTTTGTATGAAGGAAAAGCCAAGGTAGTTCGTTTTGATGAAAACGGAAATGAACAGATTCTACGTATTTTGACAGCAGGTGATTTCTATGGAGAACTAGCTATCCTTTCACATGAAGAAAGTGACGTTTTTATCGAAGCGTTGGAAGATGTGACTGCGTGTTATCTTGATAAAGAGCAACTTACCCCCATCCTACTCTCCACACCGTCGTTAAGCATGCGTCTATTAGCTATTTTAGCACAGCGTTTAGCACAAAGTGAAGCCAAGTGGTCAAGTGGCTCGACACTGGATTCCAGTGGTAAACTGGCCTATCATTTACTTCATCAGATGGATCAAAGTGGTCTGGTTACGTTGAGCACAAATAAAAAAACCCTAGCTACGATGCTAGGCATGAGTGCAGAAACATTAAGCCGAATATTGACTCAGTTCAAAAATTCCGGATGGATTGTTCCACTCAGTCCAAAACAATATCAGATACTCAATGAAAACGCACTTTTGGATTTAACCCAATAGAAAGGTCAGCCGATACTCGGCTGGCCTTTTTTACTTTTCGTCAATTTTAATGCCTTTCTGATCCAACTTAAACTGAGCAATATTTTTAACAATCAGATAAATGACCGCAAAGACCGGTACTCCAAGAAACATACCAACTACCCCAAAGAAGCCTCCTCCGACAAGAATCGAGAACATAATCCACAGACTAGGTAATCCGACAGAATCCCCTAAAATAGTTGGCCCAATGATGTTGCCATCAAGCTGTTGTAAGAACAGAACGAAGAGTAGAAACCAGAATGAAACCATTGGATTTACAATAAACAGAATGATGAATCCAGGAACAGCCCCAATAAAGGGACCAAACACAGGAATCATGTTTGTGACACCAATAATTACACTGATAAGCACCGCAAATGGCCAACCAAAGATCGTCATTCCGATAAAGCTAAGTACACCGATGATGAGGGAATCAATCGACTTACCTACGATAAAACTATTGAAAGTCTTGGAGGTTACACGTGAAAGGTAAAGTAAGTTATCCGCATCTTTTTCATGAAGAAATGCATAGGTCAGCTTCTTGAACTGATTTCCAAAACGCTCCCGATCAAGTAAAATATATACCGTAATAATCAATCCGACTAAAACCTTGAAAATCGTGTTGACTACCTGCCAGGAAGCACTTAACAACATGGGCAGATATTCACGAAGTAGATTTGTAATGGTGGAAAGAAGTTCTTCACCCGTTGAAACCAAAATCTCTGTAATTTCATCACGAATATTCAACCCCAGAAACAAATCATTAAGATATGTTTCTGCAGCCTCGATGTAAAGGGGTAATTGAGTTGAAATCTGATTCAGTGAATCCAACACCTGAGGAATGATAATATAAATAAACAGTGAGAAAAGACCTAGGGATATCACCATGGTGAGAAAAGCTGATATTTTTCGTTTCGACGAAAATGATAGTTTCAGTTTTCTGAGCCATTGATTTTCTATGCGTAGCATCAGCGGTGTAATCAGAAAGGCCAAAGAAAACCCAACCACAAATGGCATCAGGATTCTAAATAGCTGCTTGATAAAGGCAAGTAATCCCGGAATATTCTGGATGGTAAAGAAAAATACAACCACTATCACACCTGCAATGGCCAAAGTCATCGTGTTATCTTTTGTTTCTGGACGTAATTTAAAGCGCATGGAATTCTCCTTTTCTACATATATATTATACTGTATTTCAGATG
>DOKQ01000083.1 GCA_003510215.1 Erysipelotrichaceae bacterium | reverse complement strand
GGTGATGGGTAGTTGACCTGCACATACACAAAATAGACAAAAGGATGGCTTATCGCCATCCAATCCCTAGTAATTAAGACTTAAATGTACAGACGACATCGACCGCTTTATGCCAACGATCAAGTTTAGCCAATCGCAACGCATCATCCATCGAAGGTTCAAACATCTTATCCATCGACCAAAGCGACAGTAACTGATCGACACTCTCGTAGAACCCTGTAGCTAAGCCGGCAAAAAACGCTGCACCCAGTGCTGTTGTTTCATTAAGCGCAGGTCGAGCCACAGCTGTATTCAGAATGTCTGCCTGAAATTGCATTAAAAATTGATTTCGGCTTGCACCACCATCCACTTTCAACGCCTTAATCTTCATTTGAGCATCCTCACTCATCGCATTCACGACATCATATGTCTGATAAGCCAGTGATTCAAGTGTTGCTCGAGTAACATGTGCTTTTGTGGAACCTCGCGATAAGCCTAAAATAGCTCCTTGAACATCATGACGCCAGTAAGGTGCACCCAGGCCTGTAAAAGCTGGCACAACCACGACACCCTCACTATCACTGACGGATAACGCTAAAGATTCACTTTCTGCAGCCTGATCAAATAATTTCAAGCCGTCACGAAGCCATTGAATCGCAGCTCCCGCCATAAAGACACTTCCCTCAAGGGCATACGTTGTTTTTCCATTCATTTTCCATGCCACCGTTGACAATAGACCATGTTTGGATTGAATCGGCTGATCTCCTGTATTCATTAATAGGAAACATCCGGTTCCATAGGTGTTTTTTACCATACCACGGCTGACACATAACTGCCCAAACAGTGCCGCCTGCTGATCACCGACCATAGACGCAATCGGAATCGGACGAGAGAATAGTGCAGATGCACTGTATCCCACCACTTCACTGGTATTTTTGATTTCAGGTAGCATACATGCAGGAATGTTCCATAACTTCAAACAATCTTCATCCCACTCCCCTGTCTTCAAGTTGAGCAACTGCGTTCTTGATGCATTGGTAGCATCCGTCACATGCAGCTTCCCTTGAGTTAACTTGTAAATCAGCCAACTGTCCACAGTGGAAAATGCCAGTTCATTGTTTTCGGCACGCTTTTGACCATTGGGAATATGATCAAGAATCCAGCGGATTTTACTTGCTGAAAAATAAGCATCCATCACTAGACCCGTTCGCTGATATACCCACGCTTCATGTCCTTCTTCTTTTTTTGCTTCACATAACGGTGCACTTTGCCGGGATTGCCAGACAAGGGCAAAATGGACTGGACGGCCTGTAGCTTTTTCAAAGACAATCGTTGTCTCCCGTTGGTTGGTAATGGCAAAGCTGTCAATGTCTTCCATACTTAGGGAAGCTTTAGCCAAGGCTTCATATACCACCCCAACAACCGAAGCCCAGATTTCCTCCGGATTCTGCTCTACCCATCCCGGTTGTGGATAGTAGGAGGATAATTCTTTTTGTGCCACCGCGACTACGTTGGCTTGCGAATCAAATAAAATTGCACGTGAGGAACTTGTTCCCTGATCAATTGCACATATCACTTTACTCATCTTTACTTACTCCTTTATATCTGCGGACGATTCGAAGCGTCTCTTCAAGTATCACTAAGGTATTCCCATTGTCATGTAGTGGATTATATTCCACGATATCCAGAGAGGATACTTTTTCTTCCTTAAACAAGCGTTCGATCAGTTTTAATGGTATCGATGGGTGTAGCCCCTTAGCTACCGGAGTGGATACCCCGGGAGAGTATACAGGATCGATACTGTCCAAGTCAAAACTGATATGAACTGAAGTAAACGCTCTCAGTTTTTCTAAAACGATATCTATGATTTCTTCTTCCGAATGGCTCAAGATCTCATCCATCGTTATCATTGGGATGTTATGTTCTTCGATAAATTTTGCTTCCAGATCATCCAAAGATCTGATACCAAAAAGCAAAAATTGCTCCGGTCGAACAAATGGAGGTTCAATCACATCCAAAAAGGCATCATCCCCATATCCCATCAACGCAGCCACTGGCATACCATGAGAACGTTTGGTCAACGATGATTCGGGTGTATTTGAATCACCATGCGCATCAATCCATAAAACTGCACGATGTGAATCCTTCATAGCCGCAATCGAACCCATAGCCAAGGCATGATCTCCACCGATAATCACCGGGAAATCATCGTCTTCTCTGATTTCCAGCACTGCCTGTTTTAAGCGGTCAGCCACATCCGCAACGATGTGACGATTTAAAACAAAGGAGTCATCCTTGAGTTTTGGATTCGACTCAATAATCTCATCAAAAACAAAGCCACGCGCTAACAAGTCCGCTATGGCCAATTGAGGGCCATCAATTCCGCAACCCTCATTTAATACTACACCTATTTTTCTACTCGACATTTTATCACCTGAAATCATTATATATGATTCTTTCTGAAAGCGGTACCGCTTTCAAGTAAAAAAACAGAAGAAATCACGTGGTTCTTCTGTTTAGTTTTATAGTTTACCCAAGTATTCGTACTTCTCGAATACATCCGTATCTGCGATCACAAGCAGCTGATCACTTTTCTCAATAATGTACTCCGCGGAAGGTGAAATGCTTAGGCGCTCATGTGGACGTTTACGAATTCCCAAAACGTTGATACCAAAGTTGGCACGCAGTTCCAAGGCTTTGAGCGTTTTTCCAACCCAGCGATCCGGTGCGACGATTTCTACAACACTGTAGTCATCATCAATATCAATCATATCTATGACATTCCGTGATAACATCGATTTGGCCACTCGTTCACCCATTTCTTTTTCTGGACGAACGACTTTATCTGCCCCAATCTTCAGCAGAATATGCATGTATGTTTTGTTTTTAGCTTTGGCTAAAACATACGGAACACCCAACTCCTTTAAGTTCATAATCGCCATGATACTTTCCTCGAGTCGCAACCCTGTTGCAACCACAGCCACATCACAATCACCCACACCAATTGCACGTAATTGCTCAATATCTGTAAAATCCGCTAGTACAGCCTGAGTGACAAACTCGCTGGCACGATCAACACAGGAGATTTCCTTATCCAAAGCAATGACCTCACAGTTAAACTCACTGAGTGTTTTCGCAATGGTCGACCCAAATATTCCCAAACCAAGAACTGCATATTGTTTCTGTTTCATATTTCCTCCAACTATCCGACCACAACGTTTCCGCTCGGATACGAGATTTCATTTAACGTACGACGTTTGCGATTTCCTTTTAAGGAGAATGCCACAGCAATCGGTCCGATACGACCCACAAACATCAGAATAATTATGACAACTTTTCCTGCACTCGTCAACTCCGGTGTAAGTCCCATAGACAATCCAACGGTTCCCATGGCAGAAAAGGCTTCAAAGGCAATCACAAGAAACTCTGCCTCTGTCACCATAGTTAAGGCAATCAATCCTAAAAAGACAAAAGTAAAGGATAAGACAAGGACCGCCAAGGCTCTTCGGAAAATATCCTTACCAATGGTTCGCCTAAAAATAACCAGTTGATCTCGATTAATCAGTTCAGTGATAACCATTAATATGACCAAAGCGAATGTTGTGGTTTTAATTCCACCCGCAGTTCCCCCGGGGGAACCACCAATAAACATAAAGGCCATCATCAACACGAGTGTAGCTGGACGCATGGCACTAATATCCAACGTCGCAAAACCGGCTGTACGAAGCGTTGTGGATTGAAAGAAGGATGCCATGAGTTTATCAAACAACGAAAGCTGACCCAAGGTTGCCACATTCGTAAACTCCATAACAAAGATATAAATCCACCCAAACGCAAGTAAAATGATTGTCATCCAAATAACCAGTTTCACATGAACCTGTAAATGACTAATCACTTTCTTCACTCGAGATTTATGATGTAATATCGAATTTCCACTCTTGGTCAAGTCAAACCAGACTGAAAATCCGAGTCCACCCATAATAATAAGGGTGCTTACGACCAGGTTGACAAGCACATTGGAGACATAAGGTTGTAAACTGCTCGATCCTATGACATCGAAACCTGCGTTGCAAAAGGCTGAAACACTGATGAATAAAGATTTAAATAGACCCAAACCAAGACCAAACTCTGGTATAAAGACAAAGGAAAGTAAAATCATACCGACCAGTTCAAACAGGAAAGTATATCCGATAATAAATTTTAGAAATTTTCCTATATCCTGCATCGTATTGCGATTGATTGCTTCCTGAACCACCATTTTATCTGAGTGAGCCAGTCGACCTCCAATCGCCAATAGAAAGAT
>DOKQ01000053.1 GCA_003510215.1 Erysipelotrichaceae bacterium | reverse complement strand
ATTATATGGACTTTATCTTGTATGACATTTTTATCTTGGTTTTTAATGTGATATAATCAGTGTGGGTGATAAAAATGAACGAACAGACTCAAAGAAAATGGATGATTATAGCTATGGCAAGTCTACTTGTTCTTTTTGCATTGGGTGTTTTTCTTCAACAAAGATCGTCCAACCAGCCTCCACAAGATGAACCTAAGGTGATTGATATTCAACGACCTATACTTGATGACTTTAAATATACGATGCTGGACACATCACTTCCATCTGTTCTATTTGACTATGAGGATCTCTTCAATTATTTGTCTAATCAGGTATTTCTGATAAAATCTATCGATGAGCTCATAGTAGCAACGCCTTCTTTAACTACATGGGAAGCAGGTTTAAGAGTACCTGTCTTTAAAAAAATAGAACTATCCTTTGAGCAGATGCAACAGAGAGCCATGGATTATCAAACCTATTTTGAAGGTGAAAATGTAGAGTGTGAATGGGTGAATAAAGAGGATTCAATTGATCTGATGATATTTTCGAATTATGTAAGCTGTGTGAGTGATGAGGTTTTTGTTCAAGTCTATCAGGATAAAACAACACACGTACGATTTATGAATGAAGAAAGTTATCTTTGGGTTCAAAAGGAACAATCCTTGATTCAAGGAATCGAAGAGGTTTTATTTGAGTCCACAATCATGAATCTATTTAATTTTGAAGATCCGGTGGTAGTTATCTCAAAAATAGAGTATGACATTTTTGACGAAAGAGTTGAATCATATCAACTAATGAATCGTTTGGAAGAAACAACATTAGATGATTTGACGAGTCAATCGATTGAACTAACCTACTCAAGTTTCGATCAGGCAGTTGTAGGATTTACGATACCTGGTGATTATGGTGATATCATGGGTATGTATCCACTTTTACAAATGGAAGAAGTTATTGAGAAGTTACGAAAAGGGATGTTTTACTCCACCTTGATTACTGTCGAAGATTTGCAATTTATTGAAGTGCTAAACATGGAATTGACCATTGACACCTCCATTCATCAATCAATGATTGTGCCGGTTGTGACATTTTACTACACAACGCCACTTCAAAAGTTTCAGGCATGTGCCACAGGTGAAGGATTGAAGATTGGTACATTAAAGGTCAGTGCCATTGATGAATATTATATTCGTGAAAACCGAGGTGAATAGACGTGTTGCGACAAAAATGTAAATTGACACACTTGGATGTCCTAAATATCCCATTGGATGAACATGGAAATGTGAGTGTCGGATGTAATCAGCAATGGTACGGAAAGAAGATTCAGCAGTGGTCAGGGTGCGGGCCGACAGTAGCTACAACGATGATGATGTACATAAACCGTCAATCATTCAGTTCAAAACAGGTGGCTTTGCAACAAATGAATGATATGTTTGAGTATATTACTCCTGGATTCAGAGGTGTTCATACGTTGGATTTATTTACTCAAGGACTCAAACGCAAAGTGTCCGTAGAGGTTAACATGCTGAACATTCACTCAAAACCTAAGACAGATTTTGAATCCATCGTAAACTTCATTTACGAAGGGTTGTCTTTGGATAAGCCAATAGCTTTTCTAAATCTGCACAATGGCTTTCAGGATTCTTTGGAAAGCTGGCATTGGGTATTAATTGTAGGAATTTATTACAAAGATGAATTTCCAATGATTGAGTTTGTGGACAATGGTGAAATAAAAAGGATTGATTTGTCTGCCTGGTATATGATGAATCGGAAAAGAGCGGGCATGCTTTACATAAGTGATAAATAACAGGCGGAGATATCCGTCTTTTTTATGCAAGAGATGTCAAAAGATGACATGTCAGTGTAACCGCTTAACTGATATAATGTATTTATCCCATAATATCCCATAATTTCCACATTGATGTGGAAATAGACTCGATTGAATAAACATTTCGAGCATTTATAATAGAAAGCGAGGAACAACATGAAAGAGACACGTATCAAAAAGATATTTGATCGCTTGAATGAATCCTTTCACTACATTTCGAGTGAAGAACTTGCGACAGAACTAAATGTTAGCTCAAAGACCATTCGTAATGAGATTAAGGAAATCGAACGGATTTTCCAATCTTCAGGTGGACGTATCGATTCCAAAGCCGGTCATGGTTATCGATTTGAAATCGTGGATTTGGAAGCTTTCAAGGAGTTTGTGTCAGATGAGTGGCTTAGTTATGCGTATGTTCAAGATGACTATACATTAAAGGAAACTCGAGCAGAGGCTATTCTAAAAATGCTATTAAGGAACAGAGAATACATCAAGACAGAAGAACTGTGCGATTTGATAGGAATATCAAAATCGCAGCTCAGCCAGGATTTAACTTTGGTCCGAAGTAAACTGGAAGAATATCATCTGACCCTTGAGAGCAAGCCACATTACGGACTGAAAATTACGGGTCCGGAAATGTCAATCCGTTTATGTATAGCCAATGTGTTTGGCACGATGGACTCGGCGAAAAGTTCAAATTTGCATCTGGTACTTTCGTCAAATGATGATGCAACGAGTCAGATAAAATCCATCGTACTGGAAGTCTTCACAAAACACGGGTATATGACAAGTGATCTGGTGTTTAAAAATCTGGTGGTTCATCTGTTCGTGGCACTTGAGCGAATTAAAATTCAGGAGTCCATTCGAATGGATGAGCAGACACTTAAGACCCTTCAAGGAAGTAGTGAGTATATCATAGCGCATGATATTGTTGAGCAGTTGGCTGGTCATATGCACATCGAGATTCCCGAAGATGAAAAAGGGTATGTCTGTATGCATCTTGCTGGAAAAAGAATTTTTGAAAGTGATGAGATTGGTCAAGTAATTACATCAGATATCGATGAAATTGTTTCTCAAATGATTTTGCGAGTTAAGAAAGATTTGAGCATTGATTTGTCCAAAGACTTAGAATTACGAATTGCGCTTGGATTACATCTTAATCCGTTATTAAAACGTATTCGCTATCGATTAACTCTGAAAAATCCATTACTTGAAGAAATCAAAAAGCACAAGCGCTCCTTTATTGTTGCAGCTGTGGCAACGGCAGTAATTGAAGAAAAGTATCAGACAAATCTATCGGATGATGAAGTTGCTTATTTTGCACTTCACTTCTATGTTGCGCTCGAACGACTTGCGACCCCAGCGTCAAAGAAGAGAATACTTCTGGTCTGTTCAACCGGAAAGGGAACTGCGAAGTTACTTCAATATCGGTTTACAAAGGAATTTGATGGATACATTGAGTCACTGAAAACAATTGATGCGATGAGTCTTTATCATGGAAAGATTGAGGATGTGGATTTAATTGTAACAACCATTCCGATTCAGGTGAAAACTCAAGTTCCGATTATCCAAATTTCCAGTTTACTTGATGAGGAAGATATTTCGCTAATCAGACATCAAATGGAGCATTCAGAATCAAGTATTGCAAAGTACTTTGATCGCCGATTATTCTTCAGTGATGTTCTAGTGTCTTCGAAAGAAGAGATACTTCAAATGATGTGTCAACGATTAAGCGAAGCCTATGACTTGCCATCAGGACTATATGAATCAGTCATGCTTCGTGAATCCTATGCGCCAACGGAATTCGGGAATGAAATTGCGATTCCACACCCGAATCAGTCCTTTAGCCAGGATACTGTGGTATCGGTGGCTATACTGAAGAAACCAATTATTTGGAGTCAAAAGCGTGTTCAATTAGTCTTTCTATTAAGTTATGGTGCCAATGAAGAATCAGATCTTGAAGAATTCTTTGAGAAAAGTGCTCAATTTCTGATTAATCCAGAGGATATTAAGAAAGTGATTGCTTCACCTGATTATGATCGATTCATTTCTTTGATTAATAAGAATTAGAGTTCTTGGAGGATACTATGGATAAGTATGAAATTGCCTTTCAAATCATCCTTCGAGCAGGCAACTCAAAGTCATGTTCAATGATGGCTATTGAGTTAGCAAGGGATGGAAAGATAGAAGAAGCGCAAAAAAGCGTGTTAGAAGCAAACGATGAGTTAAATGAAGCCCACTTGATTCAGACAGAAGTTATTCAAAAAGAAGCAAGCGGTGAAGGAATTGATGTCAACATCATTATGGTTCACGCACAGGACCATCTGACGATGGCTATGATGATGAAGGATGTTGCCAATGAGATGATACGTCTTTATACATTGATCCATGATTTGAATCAAAGATTGGAGGCATAGTATGATTACGATAAAATTATTCTGTGCAGCAGGTATGTCAACGTCACTGCTTGTAGCAAAAATGAATGAGGCTGCAAAAAAACAGGGATTAACAGCGCTGATTAAAGCATACCCTGTAAGTAAACTTGAGAGTGAAGCTCCAACGGCAGATGTTATTCTGATCGGACCTCAAGTTACCTATTTGCTTAAGGATGCAAAGCTGATTGCGGATGCACATAACTTACCATTGGGCATTATTCCGATGAAGGATTATGGAATGGTTAATGGTCAAGGTGCTCTTCAGTATGCTTTGAGTTTGATAAAGAAATAAAGAAAGGGAGGAAATATTTCATGAAGGAAATGTTTCAAGAAAAGGTACTGCCTAAAGTAATGGATTTCGTTACTTCACGCCCAGTATCAGCCGTTAAAGACGGTATGATCGCAACCATGAGTTTGACGATTATTGGTTCGGTCTTCTTATTATTAGGTCAACTTCCATACGCTCCACTTGCAAACTGGATTGCGGAAATTGGGTTGATGTCACTATTTTTACAAACCTATCGTGCAGCGTTTAACATTTTGGCGATGGTTGCCGTATTCTCCATTGCTTACAGTTATGTAAAGCATGCGGGTTATGAGCCTTTAGGAGCTGGTATCCTATCCTTGGTTGCGTATCTTGCGGTGATTCCTCACAATGTTGGAGAAACGGGTGGAGTTCTTCCAATGGATTACTTAGGTTCTCGTGGTATGGTTGCGGCTATCATCATGGGTCTTGTGGCTGGTAAAATCTATACCATCTTTATGGAAAAAGGTATTGTCATTAAAATGCCAGCAGGCGTACCTCAAGGGGTTGCGGATGCATTTACGGCTCTTATTCCAGGTGTATTTATTGTTTCCGGTGGATTTGCTATCTACTCGTTCTTCCATGTAGTACTAGACACTACATTTGTTGATTTCATCTATACCGTAGTTCAAACTCCATTATCAGGTCTTACAGGATCCTTCTGGGGTGTTGTAGCGATTGGTTTCTTAGTTCCATTCTTGTGGTGGTTTGGTATCCATGGTAACTCAGTTGTGGGTGGTGTTATGAGTGGTATCTGGTTGGGGAATATGACAGCTAACCAAGCACTTATTGATTCAGGTGTTGATCTTACGATTGCTAACGGTGGACACATCGCAGCAACTCAGTTTAATGCTTTGTTGATTACTATGACTGGTTCAGGTATCACGATTGGTGTAGTTATTGCTATGCTTATCGGTGCAAAATCCAAGCAATTCAAAGAACTTGGTAAGTTGGCTCTTGGTTCTGCTATCTTTAACATCAATGAACCAATCATCTTTGGTACACCACTTGTATTGAATCCATTTATGCTAATTCCTTTCGTAGGAGTTCCTGTGGTAGTGTCAATCGTATCCTATTTGGCTATGTCAACTGGATTAGTTCCTCTGTTCAGTGGAATTAACCCTCCTTGGACAACACCTCCAATCATCTCTGGCTTCATCGCTGGTGGATGGAGAATGGCTGTTCTTCAAGCCGTTATTATTGTGATTTCAGTTGTGGGTTATTATCCATTCGTTATGAAACTGGATAAAGATAACGTTGCAGCTGAAGAAGCAGCAGCAGAATAAGCAAATAGATATCATCTGATTTTCAGATGGTATCTTTCTTTATATGATACAATGAGAAAAAGGAGGAATGTTCATGGGATTTAAAAAGGAGTTTCTTTGGGGTGGTGCAACTGCAGCGAATCAGCTTGAGGGCGCTTATCTTAAAGACGGTAAAGGATTAAGTAGTGCTGATTGTTTAACCGGTGGTTCAAGAACCGTTGCACGCGAATATACGGATGGCATTGTGGAGGGTAAAAATTATCCTTCACATGAAGCAATCGATTTTTATCATCGTTATAAAGAAGATATTGCCATGTTTGCTGAGATGGGATTCAAGAGTTTTCGTTTAAGCATCAACTGGCCACGCATTTTTCCAAAAGGGGATGAAAGTGAGCCGAACGAAGCTGGACTGGCTTTTTATGATCGTGTGTTTGATGAGTGTTTAAAATATGGAATTGAACCTGTTGTAACCCTTTCTCATTATGAGACTCCATATCATTTAGTTAAAGAATATGGTTCGTGGAAAAACCGCAAACTGATTGATTTTTTTGAAAAATTTGCGATTACAGTGATGGAACGCTATAAAAACAAAGTCAAGTACTGGATGACGTTTAACGAGATTAATACCGTTGTACTGCACCCGACATATTCGACGGGTATCCGAGTTGGAAACAATGAAACAGCACTGGAAGTTGGATTAGTGGCTTCGTATCATCAGTTTCTTGCAAGTGCAAAGACAGTGATTGCAGCTAGAAACATCAACCGAGAAAGTAAGGTTGGGATGATGCTTCTGTATCCATTAACCTATGCGGAAACATGTAGCCCAGAAGATCATCTGGCTGCTATGAAGGCAATGGATTTACACTACTTGTTTGCGGATGTTCAAGCAAGAGGTTACTATTCAAATAAAGCTAAGAAAATTCTAGAGCAACATGAAGTTAAACTACCTATGATGGATGGTGATGAAGAACTTCTTAAAGAAGGAACTGTTGACTACATTGCGATTTCATATTACATGAGTTTTGTGGCAAGTGGAAATCCTGAAAAGGCAAATCTTGCGAAAGGGAATATGTTTGCAGGGTTGAAGAATCCATACTTGAAAGCAAGTGATTGGGGATGGCAAATTGATCCTATTGGATTAAGATTGACATTAAACTATTTGTATGACCGATATCAAAAACCAATCTTCGTTGTTGAGAATGGATTAGGTGCTTTTGATGAGCCAAATTCAGATTTCTATGTGGAAGATGACTATCGAATCGATTATCTTCGTCAGCACATTGAAGAAATGAAAAAAGCTGTTGATGAAGATGGAGTTGATCTAATGGGATTTACACCTTGGGGCTGTATTGACTTGGTGAGTGTTTCTACCGGTGAGATGGCTAAGCGCTATGGATTCATCTATGTTGATAAACAGGATGATGGCAGTGGAACACTAAATCGATATAGGAAGAAGTCATTTAATTGGTATAAGGAAGTCATTGCTTCAAATGGAGAGAAGTTATAGTTTTAAATATGATATTAGGGTGATTTATTTCACCCTTTTTTAGTGCATTTGAATTGAAGTGAACCAGTGAGAGGACTAAACTAACCATAAGGAGGTGTTCTTATGAAGAAAACCAAGATATCAATCATTGGGGCTGGTTTTGTTGGGTCAACCTCTGCGTATGCGATTATGATTGCTGGTTTAGCATCAGAAATCGTAATTGTGGACGTGAATCATCAAAAGGCAGAGGCTGAGGCCATGGACCTTTCACATGGAGCTGCATTTGTAAAACCTGTCTTAGTGACTGCAGGTAAAATAGAAGATACAAAAGACTCGGATATTATAGTCATAACTGCAGGTGTTGGCCCAAGACCAAATGAGACAAGATTGGATATTATTGCCAAGAATTATCAGATATTTAAAGATATGATTCCGAGTTTGGTTGCTTTAAGTCCTGAGTCGATTCTGTTGGTTGTATCAAATCCAGTGGATGTATTAACTTACATTACCTATAAACTATCAGGTTTCCCAGCACATCGAGTGATTGGTTCTGGGACCGTGTTGGATACAAGCCGATTACGATATGTATTGTCGAATAAAATGATCATAGATGCCAGAAATGTTCACTCATACGTTATTGGTGAACACGGGGATTCTGAGATTGTTACGTGGAGCATTACAGATATTGGCGGAAGCAGTATTGAGGAGTACAGTCGAAATCTTGGATTTGAGTTTAATGATGATATCAAGGATTCGATTCAGTCAGAAGTTCGAAATGCGGCTTATGAAATCATTAATCGAAAAGGTCATACCAACTACGCAGTTGGATTATCTATTCGCAGAATCGTAGAAGCGATTGTCCGAAATGAGCAATCCATCTTAACGGTTTCTTGTTTGCTTGAAGGTCAGTATGGCATTGAGGATGTGTATTTAGCTTTGCCTTGCATTGTAAATCAAAAAGGCATTTCAAGAATACTTACCAATCCATTATCCGAGAAAGAAGTAAATGAACTTAAGAGTTCAGCTGAAATCCTTAAGAAAGTGATTCAGGATGCAAATGTCTAGCCTCGATTTGTCGAGGCTTTTTAGTTGATAGTAAATATATTGCGTGCAATGCAATATATTTGTAACTTATGATGATTTGATTTATAATTATGATTAAGTTACTTAAGCAAAAGGAGATTTAAGTATGATGTTTGAAACATTCTATAAAGCATTTGACCAATTAGATAAAGAAACGAGTGTTCAAATCGCATTTGAAGCACTTAACAACGAGAAAATCACAATTGTCGAATTATATGAGGGAATCCTTCGCAGATCACTTGCACACCTAACGGATAAGGAGTCTGATCCAACACACAAAATATGGAAGGAACATATTCAGTCGTCCATTATTCGAACCATCTTGGAAATGGCATATCCTTTTGTGCTAAAACAAAGATCATCAAAAGTTTTAGGCAGTGCAGCAGTACTATGCCCGGACCAGGAACAGCATGAACTGGGAGCTCGGATGGTTGCGGATTATCTGACACTTCTTGGTTATAAGACTTACTTTGTCGGAAGAAACACTCCTCGAAGTGAGTTCGTTGATTTGATAAAAGAAATGAACATGGATGTTATTGCGATGAGTGTAACGAATTACTATAATGTTTCATCAGCGATCAAAACCATTCAACTTATCCAACAATCTGGCGTTTCACCCAAGATTCTTGTGGGAGGGATTGCGGTTGCACACAATCCAAAGGCATTTGAGGGAATGGACGTTACAATAACGCAAAGCGTGGAAGACTTAAAACAGGCTGTAGGTGGAGGTAAATAATGAAATTAGCATTTTCAATAGCAAAACGGTTTCTTGGCTATAGTAAGGGCCAGACTGTTTTGATTGCCATAGGCATTGCCATTGGTGTTTCCGTACAGATTTTCATCGGACTGCTCATTACAGGCCTGCAGGAAGGTTTAATTGATAAAACCGTAGGCAGTTCTCCTCATATAACCATTACACATCAGGCGCAGGAGTCTTTTCTTCAAAGTTCAAGTGGACTTGTGATGATGGATGATTTTACGGCAGTTGGTTATCAGCTAGATGTTCCTGTATTTATTATCAAAGATGAATC
>DOKQ01000081.1 GCA_003510215.1 Erysipelotrichaceae bacterium | reverse complement strand
AATCACGATGATTTCAAGGAGTTCAATGCGGCGTTGCATCTATATCACAAAATCTTCGAGGATGCCAAGGCGGATGGCTATCATTATGCGGATCTGTTTGGTACTACAGGTGAGTGGGATAACCCAGACAATCCGGTTTATGGTATTTATCTTTTCAAGAAGCGATTTCAGGGGGATTATGTGGAATACATCGGTGAGTTCACTTACACAAGTCAGCGGGTATTCTCCTTTATGTATCGCAAAGTCTTGCCAGTAGCTACTAAAATCATTCGTAAACTCAAGAAATCCTAAAGGTCCTTCGGGACTTTTTCTTTTGAAGATATTTCAATATTTGATAGCGATTTTTACCGTTTTGAAGCAGGCTTTGCTATAATAGTGTGTAATAGAACTCTTTTGGAGGCAAAATATGATGAATAATAAATATGATGTCATTGTGGTTGGGGCTGGTGCCGCTGGATGCACTGCGGCAGCGTATGTAGCAAGAGAAGGTAAGAAGGTTCTTCTAATTGAGAAGGATGCGAAATGCGGAGGACTTTTGGGGTCTTTTCAGTATAAGGGACATACCTTGGATCAGGGAGCCCGTGGGATTATTGATTCAGGGATTGTCTATCCGATGCTCAGACAATTAAACATGGATGTGCCCATGGTGGATAATCCGGTCAAAATGATGATTGGAAAGGATGCGATGGTCTTTGATAAACACGGTGGTGTGGAAGCGTATGGCCGCCTGCTTAAAGGGGTCTATCCGGAAAATTCCGATGAGATTGATATCATTATTAAGGATATTGTGGGTGTAATGAAAGCCATGGATGTCCTCTATGGAATTGAGAATCCATTGTTTCTGCCCAAACCTTACAAACTGGATTATGTGATGAAAACACTGCTTCCCTGGACAGTCCGATTTGCGTTGAACATGTCAAAGCCACTGAAACTCATGGAACCGATTCTGACGTTTTTGCGCAAGCGTACAAGTAACGAATCGCTTGTCTATATGATTTCTCAGCATTTCTTCGAGGATACTCCGACGTTCTTTGCACTGTCTTACTTTACGCTGTATAGTGAATACAACTATCCATTGGGCGGAACGCAGAGTCTGGTAGATGGTTGGGTGAAGTCGATTCTTGCGGATGGTGGGAAGATTAAGAATCATGTGGAAGTTACGTCCGTTGATCCAGCACAGAAACTGATAAGTACGACCGAAGGGTTAAGTTATGAGTATGATCAGCTGATTTGGGCTGCGGATATGACGTTGTTTTATTCGATATTACAGAAGGAAACGATTGAAGATAAGCATATGCTAGAAGATGTACGTCTTTTTGAAGGAAAGATTAAGGACAAACTGGGATCTGATTCAGTGTTCTCCTTGTATCTTCTGGTCAATCAGGATGCAAATGTATATCAGAAAATCACGGGTCCTCATGCCTTTTATACTAAAGAAATCGAGGGGTTATCCAAAATTTCACTGGATCAATTAAAAGATAAATTTGGGGGTTTTATCAAGGATAAGGAGAAGATCTTTGATTGGGTGAAGTCCTATGTTCGATATAACACCTTTGAAATTTCCATTCCGGCATTGCGTGATCCATCACTATCACCACAAGGGGAAGCGGGTCTTATCATCTCCATTCTATTTGATTATTTGCTTAATAAACATATCGTGGATTGTGGCTGGTATGATGAATTTAAGGAAGTTGTGTCTCTTGAAATCATTGCAGCCATGAAGGAAGAGTTGATGCCACAATTGGATGAGCACGTGATTGGTCGATTTGTGGCAACGCCATGGACGATTGCGCATCGGACAAACAATTATCAGGGATCAATGACCGGGTGGTCATTTAAGAATCAGCCATTCCCAGTGGAACATCGCTTTCTGCATGTGAGTAAAGCAGTGAAAACACCGATTCCTTCGATCAAACAGGCGGGACAGTGGACATTTAATCCGGCGGGAGTGCCTGTAGCGATTCTGACAGGAAAACTGGCAGCTGATGCCGTGCTTGCGGATTTGATGAAAAGGAAATAAACTTATGAATGATGTAACAGAACTTAGAGAGCTCACAGTAGAAACTGTGAAAGAGCAATGGAGTAAAACGTACAATAAGGACGGCAAGCCGGACTGGTCCCATATCTTCCCATACTACGATGAATCAATTATCTTTCAGGACTCTATTCAGCGAATTGAAGGGTTGCAACCTTTTTTGGCTATGTGCAATCGGTTGACTGACCGTTGCCAATCGTTGCATATGGAACTTTTAACTGTAATGAAACAGGATAACATCATTATGATGGATTGGATTATGACCATGTCATTTAAGAAATATCCGGCTTCACCGATGTATGGCAGTACGAAGCTTACGCTCAATGAGCAGGGTAAGATTATCGAGCAGCGGGATTATTATGATCTTTGGGGAGATATTTTCAATGAAATACCCCGTTTCAATAAGATGTACCGCAAGTTTATGAAGAAGAAGTTTGGGTGAGGCTATGAAAAAACAATATCCGGAAGAACTGATGTTTTTGCGTAATCGCAAGCAATCACAGAAGACCACAACGGCTTCGATGG
>DOKQ01000162.1 GCA_003510215.1 Erysipelotrichaceae bacterium | reverse complement strand
ATTTGAAGAGAATAAAGATTATATTGAACGTGCAAGTCAGTATGGTTTCTCTCGAATTTTCTCGTGTCTTCTAAGTGTCGATGTTTCCGAGAAGGATAAAGTGGTAAGTGAGCTAAGAGAAATCAATGAGTATGCAAAGTCAAAAGGAATGGAAGTTATCCTGGATGTAAGCCCAAGAGTATTTAAAGACTTAAACATCGGTTACAATGATTTAACTTTCTTTAAAGAAACAGGTGCTGATGGTATTCGATTGGATATTGGTTTTACTGGAGCAGAAGAAGCTCTCATGACCTTCAATAAGGAAAACCTTCAAATTGAAATCAATATGAGCATTGATACCCATGCGATTGACACCATCATGGATTATATGCCAAATACAAAAAATCTCATTGGATGTCACAACTTCTATCCTCATAGATATACAGGGTTATCAGAAGAGTTTTTCCTGAAGACAACCAAGAAGTTTAAGCAAAACGGACTTCGTACAGCTGCGTTTGTCAGCTCTAATGAAGCTTCCTTTGGTCCATGGCAAATTATGGAAGGTTTACCCACAGTAGAAATTCTTCGCAACCTACCGGTAGATGTACAGGTAAAGTACTTTATTCAGTTGAATGGATTAATTGATGATGTTATCATTTCAAATTGTTATGCGAGTGATGAAGAGTTGAGTGTACTTGGAAAACTAAACAAGGATTATCTTGAGTTTACCGTCATCCCATCCGTCGAACTTCCAGAAATTGAAAATAAAATTTTGTTTGAAGAACTACATGTTCGTCGTGGTGATTCCAATGAATATGTGATTCGCTCAACCCAGACTCGTGTGAAGTATAAAGGCCATCAATTTGATATCTATCATACTCCTGACATCAAAAAAGGTGATATAATCATCGAAAGTAGTGATTATGGTCACTATGCCGGTGAAGTGCAGATTGCTTTAAAAGATATGAAAAATTCCGGTAAAAGCAATGTGGTCGGTCGGATCCGAGAAGAGGAAATCTTTTTGCTTGATCGTTTAAAAGCTTGGCAAAAATTTGGATTTAAAAAACTGTAGGTGAATGGGATGAATGAGAAGAGATATGTGGTTGTTATTGACGGCGGTGGAACAAAAAGCCAACTGGACATCTATAATGAATCCATGGAAGTTGAATGTAGTATCAAGGGATTGTTCGCGAATTTTTCAGTGGATGCCAGTACATCCAGGACCCATTTAGAACAGCTACTTGATCAGGCTAACCTAAAAATTCCCTCCGTTATGTGGAAACGCGTTGTTTTAGGAGTTTCCGGAATTCAGACGTATCCTTCGATTGATTCACTTAAGCAGCAGCTTACCGAAACATACTCCACATCGATTTCAATCATAACCGATTTAGAACTGGCAAAATATGCATACTTACATGAAGATGGCCTATTGGTCATTGCTGGAACAGGGTCGGTTGCCATTGGCAAACGACTTGGTCAAACGCTGTCTGTTGGCGGGTGGGGGCATATCCTTGGAGATGAGGGAAGTGCTTATTCACTGAGTATTCGGTACCTGAAACAATTAATTCAACGTTACGATGCTGGTCTTAAATTAACACAGACGGATACTGATATTATCCAATTTTTGGGAATATCCGATGTCCAGTCTCTAAAGCAAGTTGTCTATAGTGGAAGCAAAGATCGAGTTGCAGCCATAAGTAAGAAACTTTCTGAACATTTGATTCACGAAGAAGTAAAAAATATCTTTATTGATGAAGCAAGAAGTTTTGCGAATCAGGTAAATCATTTAGTTCGTCGTCTAGGATTTGACCGTCAGGTTCCCGTGAAATTTATGGGGAGTTTGCTTGAATCATCGGTTCTATTCAAAGATTCATTTGTGGAAGCGCTTATGCAAGAAGGATATTCAGTCATTGAGAATATTTCTTCAACACAAGTAACGATAGGTGGGTATTATCTGGATAAGGAGTTAATGTAACATGAAGAAATATGCAGTTGGTCTGATGAGCGGTACATCTCTGGATGGTGTTGATGCTGCATTGGTCGAAATCGAAGGCCATGGAAAAAATACAAGATTAAAACTCATTCATTTTTCCGTTGAGCCGTTCACAAAACAACAGGTGGATAAGATTAAAAAGGTCATTTCTGTTCAACAATCCAATGTTCAGCTTGTGTGTGAGTTGAATGCTGAGTTGGGGTACATTTTTGTCAACGCAGTCAAGAAAGTCTGTTTTGAAGCTAGTTTTCCATTGGATAAACTTGATTTTATCGCTAGTCACGGACAAACAGTGTATCATTCAGTACACCACATCCCAAAGAGCACATTGCAAATTGGTGAACCGGCGGTCATTGCCTTTGAAACAAACACGTTGGTTGTCTCAAATTTCAGAACGATGGATATAGCTGCTGGTGGAGAAGGTGCACCGCTAGTTCCCTACAGTGAGTTTGTATTGTATGGACATCTGGAAGGTGCAACTGGGCTCTTGAATTTAGGTGGAATCGGTAACATTACAGTGCTATCAGATAAAGAGTCTGAAGTGTTTGCTTTTGATACTGGTCCAGGCAATATGATTATTGATGAACTAATGAATGTTTTGTATCAGAAATCATATGATGAATATGGTCGAACTGCCGCTCAGGGAATAGTGTCAGAAGAGTT
>DOKQ01000032.1 GCA_003510215.1 Erysipelotrichaceae bacterium | reverse complement strand
TTCTTTGCCCTTCAGCAATCCAATATGAAGAAGATGTTGGCTTATCATAGTGTATCTCAGATGGGATATATTGTTTTAGGAATCGGAGTTGCTCTTTATCTTGGAGCCAAAGGAGCTATGGGATATTCAGGTGCTCTTTATCACATTATTAATCATGCCTTATTTAAATCCTTATTATTTATGATTGCGGGTGTTATCTTTTTACAGACACATGAGTTAAATATGTATAAACTGGGTGGACTTTGGAAAAAGATGCCATTAACTGCTTTATTTGCTCTTATAGCTGCACTTGGAATTACCGGCATGCCATTGTTTAATGGTTTTGCCTCTAAATCACTTTTACATCATGCAATTATTGAAGCATATCAGTACGGGCATCCATCCTTCCGCTTCGCAGAAATAATGTTTAATGTCATAAGTGCAGGCACAGTTTGTTCATTTATCAAACTATTCGGTTTTACTTTTCTTGGGAAGTTACCTGAAGAGTATCAAGATTTAAAACCAAAACTTAGTGCCATGCATTTAGCTATGGGTGCCGTTGCTGTGATGATTATTTTTGTCGGATTGTTTCCAAATTATATTTTGGACTTCTTTATTTTACCAGCAGCTTCGTCACTTGCCTATGACCCATATTTTATTAGCAAGTATCTGTCGGATATTCAGTTCTTTAATATGACGGATATGTCTGGAATGATATGGATTTATATCGGTGGAGCGGGTATTTTCTATATGGGAATCAAGTATCATCTGTTTCACATCCATTTCCCTCAGTGGTTACACATTGAGTACATCCTATTCTATCCGGTTCATAAAGTGATGCATTGGTCATGCAAAGTGATGGGACATTGCTCTTGTGAAGCAGATGTGGTTGAACTTGAAAACTCAGTGGACAATCCATTTGCTACGGAGGAGTCAGCACTTAATCCAATACGTATGGGATTAATTGAGCGTATGGTTACAACCATTACCGTCTTTACAGATCGATATGAGATGAGTCTGATTCGTAGTGATGTCACCATCTTTACCATCGTTCTAACAACCATTCTTGGACTACTTTATTTCTTTGGTTAAACTCCCCCTGGGAGTTTTTTTTGCGTTGACAGTGGCAGGGGTGTAAGGTAAGATAGAAGCACGAAAGCAATCCTGCTGATCTGAGGTGTTTATATGAGAGTTTTAGAGGTTATCCTACTTTTTTGGTTACCGTCCATTATCATTTTTTTGGGATTGTTTGAGGCAATCATTGTTCCTATGATGGATGAAAATCATCGGACAGCACGACGTGTGTCTGTTCTTGTTTTTATTGTGATTTCTACGTTGCTGATTGGAATTACCTTCCCACGAGTCCTTGTGGAGCCGATAGAGTATCATTTTGGCTCTGTTTTCGGGATGGGTATATTCTTCAAAATTGATTTGCTTAACTATATACTGATGGTCTTTGCGGGAATCATTTTCGCAGTTGCGGCATTGTATAGTATGGAATACATTAAAAAAGTCGAGCATGAGCGAAGTTTCTACTTTTTCTTTATGATCAGTTATGTGTCCACCATCGGATCACTGATGGCTGGAGACTTGTTGAGTTTCTTCCTTTTCTTTGAAGTTATGACGTTTAGCACCTACGGTATGATTGTGCATTATCGAACGGATGAATCACTGGAAGCAGGGAATGTCTATGTATATATGGGAGTTATTGGTGGTCTGGCAATTTTAAGTGGTATTTTACTATTGGCTGCCTATACTGAAAGTTATCAATGGGTAAACCTGGCAGATAAGTTTAGTCAGCTGGGGACTGTCAAATATTTGATTGCGGGACTATTTATCTTTGGCTTTGGTGTTAAGGCCGGATTGGTTCCATTCCACTTTTGGTTACCAAAAGCGTATAAAGAAGCACCGATTTCAATGAATGTCATTTCTTCAGGTATTCTTACGAAAATTGGGGCGTATGGATTACTTCGTGTTGCCACCATTATCTTTTCGGTATGTGCATGCGAAGCGCCGATAGCTGATCCTGTGTTGTGGAGTACATCAAGAATCATTGGTGTCATCTTAATTTGGTTAGGTATACTATCGATGGTTGTGGGCGTGTTTTTGGCACTTATTGAAGAGAATATCAAAAAGATGCTTGCATATCACAGTGTGAGTCAGATGGGTTACATTGTTATGGGTATTGGAGTAGCTGCCTATCTTGGTTACAAGGGAGCTATGGGATTTACCGGCAGTTTATTTCACATGATGAATCATGGACTGTTTAAAGCCCTTCTGTTTATGGTTGTGGGTATCATCTATCTGGAAACAAAAGAGTTGAATATGTATCGGTTGGGGGGTCTTTGGAAGAAGATGCCTATGCTCTTTATCATTGCATTGATTGCGGCACTTGGAATTACCGGGATGCCATTATTCAACGGTTTTGCTTCCAAGTCCATTCTGCACCATGCCATCGTGGAAGCGTATGAGTATGGCCATCCTTCATTCCGCTATGCGGAGTGGTTGTTTACGATTGTATCTGCGGGAACTGTTTGCTCGTTCATGAAATTTATTGGGTATATTTTCCTTGGGAAGGGAAATCCGTCTCATTTTCAGGTAAAGCCAAAGTATCCGCGGATGATGATAGCCATGAGTATCTTTGCGGTGATGATTGTCTTTGTTGGGTTGTTCCCCTCATTGATTATGGACAAACTACTGATTCCTGCGGTGAGTTCATTCTCTTATGACCCTGCGTTTATTTCCAAGTATCTTACAGGAATGCAGTTCTTTAATTCTAAGGATCTTGGAACCATGGTTATGATTTATGCTTTGGGAACCGCAATCTTTATTATTGGTGTTAAGTTTCATTTATTCCATCAGCACCTCCCTTCTTGGGTGAATGCTGAAAAATGGATCTATCGCCCTGTTGACAACTTCTGTGAGAAGTTTCCGGAACTTTGTGTTATCCGATATGAGAAGCCTATGGTTCTTGGGGATGTCTTTATTTATGTGGTGTTATTGACTTTTATTCTAGGTGCATTGATTATCAGCCGACTCTTCTAGGTGCAAAAGCACCTTTTTTTAATGGG
>DOKQ01000142.1 GCA_003510215.1 Erysipelotrichaceae bacterium | reverse complement strand
TGACCAAGCAAATCACTGTCCGGACGGGAGAAGTAGATATATTCCATGGCACAGATTCGTGATGTTGTATCCTGGGCATAGAAAGCGGATTCTATCTTGCCCTCTTTCATCACGACAATTTCACCGGGAGCCAGATCCTTCACAAAACTCGCACCCACCGCATCCAGGGCACATGTTTCCGAAGCAACCACATACCCACCATTAAACTTACCTATGGAAAGGGGGCGAAGGCCATATTTATCTCGAACACAATAAAGGGCATCTTTGGTTAAAATCAGAAATGCGAAGGCCCCTTCAAGATACAGAAGTGACTCTTTCAGTGCATCAAGCAAATCATTGCGTAGATTTTTCTGCAACAAATGTGCCAAAATCTCCGAATCTGATGTACTTTGGAAGATACTACCGCTGCGCTCCAGCTGATGCTTCAGCTGCCTGGAGTTCACAATGTTGCCATTATGGCACAGAGCAAAATCTCCATGCATCGACCGGAAAAGAAATGGTTGAACATTTAAGAGACCTCCACCTCCTGTGGTGGAATAGCGTACATGACCAATCGCATGATTTCCCGGAAGTTTTTTCAGATTTGCTTCCGTAAATACCGAACGAACATGACCTTCATTTTTTACAATATGCAACCGCATTTGATCACTTGTGACAATGCCTGTACCTTCCTGACCTCGATGCTGCAGTGCATGCAACCCATAGTAAGACAGATCACTGGCATGGTGGATATTGTGCACACCAAAGACACCACACTCTTCATTCAACTGACGCTGATAGATCATAGCTATTTCAGACATCCGCAAACTCCTTTAATCGACGGTAAATTTCCTGATAAGCATCCTGAACATGACCCAGATCCCTACGGAAACGATCTTTATCCAGTTTTTCCCTGGTCGTTTTATCCCAAAAGCGACAGCTATCCGGACTAATTTCATCGGCGAGCACAAGGGAACCATCAGCTAATCGGCCAAACTCCACTTTAAAGTCCACAAGATCTATGTGCATTCTTTCAAACAGGGCAAGAAGCAGTTGATTGATTTGAAGTGTCAGTGCTTTGATATGATCAAGTTCAGATTTACTGGCTACATTGAGTACCAATGCGTGATCTTCATTAATCAGCGGATCATTGAGTTCATCATTTTTATAACATAACTCGTAGATGGGCTGATGGGCCACTGTTCCCTCTGGGATGTTCAATCGTTTCGCCATGGAACCCGCGATGATATTTCGAACAATGACTTCGAGTGGTATGATGTCAACTTTATGGCAAAGCTGATCGGTTTCATTTAGCATACGGATATAGTGGGTTGGAATACCCGCTTCCATCAGATACGTAAAAATCATCGTTGAAATCCGATTGTTCAATTGTCCCTTATGCTCGATTTGGGCCTTTTTGATGCCATTAAATGCGGTGGCATCGTCCTTGTAATGAAGGATGAGTTCATCTTCCTTTTCAGTCGCATACAGAATCTTGGCTTTACCCTCATATAGTTTAGCTTTCTTTTCCATGATCTAACCCTCTTTTCCTGAAATAGTTCACACCATTTTCAATAATACTTGCCTGCTTTTGAATGGGTAGATTGCGATATAGTCCATCAACCATCCGCTCCACATGACCCATCTTACCTAAAATCTGTCCACACGGAGAAACCAGTCCTTCTATCGCAAACTGAGAACCATTCACATTGACCTCAGGCTGACTGCTTACTTTACCAAAAGCATCACAGTATTGAAGGGCGATCAGTCCCTGTTGCTTCCATGTCTTTAACTGATCATCACTGACCACCAGTCTTCCTTCCCCATGACTTAAGGCTACGGAAGATACCGAATGCAGCTCACATCCGGATAACCAAGGGGACCAGTTGGTGGTGACCACTGTATGTGCCATCGTAGAGATATGTCGACCAATTGAGTTAAAAGTCAAAGTCGCATCATAGCTATCAAGATCTCTGATTTCACCATAGGGAAGCAGTCCGCTTTTAATTAATGCCTGAAAACCATTGCATATCCCCAGAATCAGTCCCTTTCGCTGAAGTAAACGTTCAATCGCCTGTTTCACCCGTGGGTGCTTGATCGTATTAACAATAAACTTCGCTGAACCATCCGGCTGATCCCCCATGGAAAATCCACCTGGGAAGACCAGAATGTCACTCTGATCGATTGTATTGGCAAAATGAATCAGTGATTCTTCAAGCTTGGTTGAGGATTGGTGTGCAATATAACTGTAGCAACCTGTGCATTTGCTTCTTTAAAGGCAAGTGCCGTATCCGATTCACAGTTTGTCCCATAAAAGACCGGAATGACCATACAAACTTCTTTTTTTGCCACCAAGGGATAGTTCACCGGCTTTTTATCTACACCTAAGTAATCATAGATTTCCAGTTGCTTCTCTTTGTGTTTTGGATAAAGAAATTTCATCCCTTGAGTATACGCGTCAAAGACACGCTCACCGGATACCTCAACGCCACAGAAAATCATATTCTTCTTTTCCACTTGACCGAGAAGTATCGCATAAGGTGAATCAAGCGGTTTGGTTGATTCGATAATAAAGCTTGCGGGATAGGACCGATAAAGATCTAGGGTTGTATCGATACTTATACCCAACCGATTTCCAGCAGCCATCGATATGAGTGTGGTTAACAGACTACGTTCAACGACACCGACGCTGACAATGGCCTGATCGTCCATGATCTGTTCTAACCATTCAAAATGCTTGACTGTTTCAGTCAAATCAAAGTCGCCATTCAGAGTTCTTTCCGTTTTGATGAGATACAGGTAGTTTCCTGCTTCTTTAAGTTCGTTGCTCTTGACCCGATTCTCATATGTGGTACAGCAGGCAAAACTGACAAAAGTGTCCAATACATCCAAGGTCTTAAAGGAGCCAGACATGCTATCTTTACCACCAATAGCTGGGCGTGAAAATGCATGTAAAATTGAGTTGGCACCAAGCATCGTGTTAACCACATTCCCCCATTTGATTGGATCATCTCTTAATGCCGGAAAATATTCCTGAAAGGAAAAAAACATATCTCTGATTCTTCCACCAACTGCCATGGCTTTGGCTATGGAAACCAAAACAGATCCCTGACCACTGATGAACGCATGTTCCTCGGATAATTCCGGGATAAACCCACTAGCAAGAATGGTTGCAGTACTGCTTCGCTGATCCTTCACATACACACGCTGCACTGATGCTAAAGCGGGAGTACTCAGTGTTTTGCCACCAAGAAGAAACAGTAAGGTCGTTGCACCAATCGAGGCATCAAAATGCTCAATCAAACCGGGATTTAACGCCTGATTCAATGAAGAAACATGATCACATATCGCAGCTTCATCTAACTCCTTTGTTCCTTCTTTTCGCGTATTCACCGTTGAGTTGCATATGACTGCCTGTTTGTAAGTGGCTCCAGCACTATCGATAAAGTCCCGGTCAAGATTCACATACTCAACTCCATCGTAACGCATAATCAACCGATGGGTATCGGTGACCTTGGCTACCACGGTGGCTTCAATCTGCTCTGATTTTGCCAGGGTTAGAAACCGATGAACATCCTTAGGGTCCAGTACCACGGCCATACGTTCCTGAGATTCACTGATCGCAATTTCACTAGGTGTCAATCCATCATATTTAAGTGGTAGAGCAGACAAATCAATATCCAGTCCATCCGCCAGCTCTCCAATGGCTACACTGACACCTCCAGCCCCAAAGTCATTACTTTTTTTAATCATGCGACTGACTTCCGGTAATAAAAACAAACGCTGAATCTGACGCTGCTCCGGTGCATTCCCTTTTTGAACCTGCGCTGCACATTCCACAAGCGAATCGCTGGTGTGTACTTTGGAAGAACCGATGGCACCTCCAATACCATCACGGCCCGTTTTGCCCCCCAATACCACGATCACATCACCTGCCACCGGAGAACTTCGCTGAATGTTTTCCTTTTTGACCGCTCCCACTACAGCCCCAAGCTCAAAGTGCTTTGCCTGATAACTTGGGTGATATATTTCACTGATGTACGTTGTGGCTACACCAATCTGATTGCCATAGCTACTGTTACCTTCTGTGGCTCGTTTTGCAATCATTTTTTGCGGTAGTTTGTCCGCAAGAGTTTCTTGAATGGACTGATGGACATCGCCACAGCCACTGATACGCAATGCCTGATATACATACGCTCTTCCTGAAAGCGGATCACGGATACATCCACCAATGCATGTGGATGCACCACCAAAGGGTTCAATTTCCGTCGGATGGTTATGTGTTTCATTTTTAAATTGAATTAGCCATCGCTCACGTACACCATCGACGATAACATCACTTTCAAAACTGCAGGCATTAACCTCATCACTGATTTCAATACGTGGATCAGCGTAAATTTTAGCGCTAATCGTAGCCATATCCATCAGAGAATAGGATTTATGTAAACGATTGGCCTGTTTTCGCATGCTTCGATACAGTTCAAAATTCTCCTGAATCACCTTCTGTAAAGGACCGGAAGTTAACTCAACACTACTTAAGTGAGTATTGAACGTGGTATGACGACAATGATCCGACCAGTACGTGTCCAGCACAAGCAGTTCTGTTTCACTCGGCTGGCGTTTTTCCTGTTGGAAATAGTGTTGAATCAGTTTCAGATCATCCAATTTCATTGCCATCTGACGCTGATTCAGAAAATCAGCAAGTATAGGTTCAGTCATATCACAAAATCCATCAATCACATGCACCTGATGCGTTCGTAACGCAGGTTCAACCATCACCGAGGATTGATAAAGTCGAGATTCAATCGGATTTATCCAGTAATCAAGAAAACGTGCTATTTCTTCTTCTCTGAGTGAACGATCAAATTCCACCCGGTCCAACGGTGTCACCGTGATTGAGGATGAATCACTTATCAGTTGTAGACACATCTGTGCACTTTGTGCCTTCTGGTCAAACTGACCGGGAAGAAGTTGCTTGGTCAAGTGCGTCGTTTTAGTTACGGGATGCTCGGTGGTTGCCAGCTCGACCATTGGTTCACAAAATACACGTTGGATTGCCAGTGCAAACTCATCATCACTCATTCCCTCAACCATATATCCCCGAACACACTGAACCTTCGCAGCAATGTTCAACTCGGATACAAGGGTCTGACTCAATGCTCTTGATTCATCATCAAACTCCGGTTTTCGATATACATACACGTATTGCTTCATTTTTTCTTCCTCCAGTGATTAAGTTTGGTACTTAGAACTTGTTTGTCTTTGGCAAATAGCGTTAGATGCCCCATCTTGCGATTGATTCGTTTTTCCTTTTTTCCATATAGCACAACCTCAGAAAACACTTCTTCCCTCATATCTGACAATCCATTTTCCAACACATCCAGATCTTGCCCCAAAAGATTATGCATCACTCCATCATAGTTGCGTTGATTATCCAGTTTGGATAAACCGAGAATCGCTGCTACATGCAAATCAAACTGACTGTATCGATGTGTCTGTAAGGTCATATGACCGCTGTTGTGAGGACGTGGTGCCATTTCATTGAAGTACAGCTGATCCCCTTTCACAAACCATTCAATGGCCATCGTACCTATATAATCAAGTGAAGATGCCATCAATTTTGAATAGGAGTTCATTTGGGATATGAGTTGCTCACTGCACATCGGAAGGTTATGACTGGTAGCGAGAATTCCATCGATATGAGTATTAATCATGGGTTCAAACACATGGGTATGTGATGCAAACCGTGTCAATACCGTCGAAGCCTCAAAATCATAATCAATCCACTCTTCTACGATGTATTCCATATCTTGATCTAGGACAAGATGTTTGATATCGTTTTGATTTTTCAGTATCCACTGTCCCTTGCCATCATATCCAAGCCGACAGGTCTTCAGAATCACTGGAAACTTGTCTATCTTTGCCAACTGCTCGATGGAAGTGATTAAGCGATAAGCAGGTGTGTTGATGTTAAGCTTAGAAGCAAAC
>DOKQ01000069.1 GCA_003510215.1 Erysipelotrichaceae bacterium | reverse complement strand
GAAACCATCGATAAGGTATCACGCATACAATACGCATAGAGCTGATCCTTTACATCCGGATCCATCGGTGCATCCAGCCGATCAGCCGCCCGCCACTGCTCCACTGCCTGAAGACCATGTTGGATGTTGAGATCATCATAGGCTAAATCAGGCGCGATAACTTCGGTTACACGTTTGAGTGTGAAAGCCCCTTTGAACTCCAGATTGTAATACAATCCAAGGAAAAATGGGATGGCTAAATCGATCAGTCGGTCCGCAATGGATATCAGTGCTTCTTCATATGTAGGGAACTGACGAGCCAGTTCGAGTAATCGTAATTTTTCAGCCCCATCCGCATTATAGGCGAAAATGGTCCCTTCTTCGGGTATGGTCGTTAGAAGTTTTTTAATAAAATCTTCCCGACAATCCCCAACTCCTAAAAACTGTTCATGTTCAACCTGTTGGTCATGATACATATGAAGTGAAAACTGAAATGGTAAAACTTCCATCGGTTTTAAACCATGGTAAGGTGGAATCGCATATAAGTCCCACTCAAAATCCAAAAAGGAAAACGGTGGTTGCAATGATTTGATCCAGTTTTTTAGTGCAAGTCGATCCACAAACTCACCCCCCGAGCGGGCAGCCATGATTTGAGCATACTGAACCCGATCTCCGGTAATATCCTCACCTGTCAACTGATCCAAGCGAGTGATTCCCTTTGCCACAAGCTCATCCTTCTGATTTGTATTTACAAGATGATATATCGACATCGCATCGTGTGTCTGCTCATGTGGAAAACATTCATCATAGTGAGGACATTTGTTTCTGCGATAGCACCGTGGTAACTTCACAGCCTCAGGCATAGGTCCACTCAGTGTTTCTTCCATGGAAGAAAGTACCTTGGACAAGTCCTGAACATGATGCAAAACGTAGTCAAAAATCCGTTTGCTTGGATTTCCTTTGGGTGTATAGAAATGCTCACTAACCACAAACAGATCGGAAACATCTAGTTCTTCTTCCCGGATGTACCCCGCATTGAGGTGAATAATCTGAATATCCATTACATGAAGATCCAACTGCTGCAAAACCCACAAATTGTCCGCATAAAAACGTACATCATCCCCTTTAGGAAGCACGCCCAAATAGGTAAAGAAGATGCGATATCCTTCATCGGTTTTCTGCATAAAGGGAATTTTAACCCGAAGACCATGATACTCAAAACGTACGTTGCAGCCCCACTCATTTTTTTCAAATGCGGATAATGAGATGTCATTTGAGTCGTTGCGAACCCCCATAAAAAACGAATCTATTTCCAGTTTCTCTTTAGCAAGCTCAATCAGTTTCTCTTCCAATCGAATATAAGGCATTCGGCTGGTTTGTTTCTGATGGTTAGCCTTCCAGAAAAAGCGTGGACAGAAACGGTATTTTTTAATATCTGAAATATGATACATACGAATCCTCCATCTAACTTATCCCATTATACACCGATTCATTGGTAAAAAACACGAATCGGTGCAACTATTTTGCAGTTTCAAGGATACATTACGGATTTGATTTCGTTTGTTTTAACTGATCCACATCCTGTTTTAACTCAAGCATCAAATGATAAACCTCCTCTAACAGCAACTCTGCCTTCTGATCAATAAGATAATCCTGCTCACTTCGAATACGATCTTTTTCTTCCTGTCTTCGCTGCGACATCATAATAATCGGTGCTTGAAGCGCCGCAATGCAGGATAAAATCAGATTCAAAAGGATAAAAGGATATGGATCCAAAGGCTTTTTCAAGATAAGACTGTTCAAGAAAATCCAAGCCACTAACAAAAATAAAAAACTGAGAATAAACCCCCAACTACCTGCTTTTTGAGCCAGAACATCGGATACACGCTCTCCAAACGTTCGGTTTTCTTGGTGAATCTGATTGATATTAACGACACGTTTTTCTTTAACGAGACCTTTTAAAGGTTGCTTTTCCATACTTCCTCCTAAAAAAGGGGATATCCCCTTTTCATTAAGCCATGACTTCTTTTAGTTCTTTACTCGTATATCCAAAGGCGGTTGCCACTTCAGCACAGGTGATAAACCCATTGTAGGTATTGACACCCTTGGCCAGATGTTCATCCAGGGCACAGGCTGTTTCCAAGCCATAGCGGGCAATCATCAGTCCATAGCTGAGTGTTGCATTGGTTAATGCCTGAGTTGATGTTCGAGGGGTTGCTCCCGGCATATTCGCGACGCAATAGTGAATCACTTCATCAATAATATAAATCGGATCATCATGATAGGTTGCCTTGGTCGTTTCAAAGCATCCACCCTGATCGACAGCCACATCCACAATGACCGCACCTTTGCGCATTTTTGCTAACATCTCACGATTCACAACCTTTGGAGCACTGGCACCAGGAATCAATACAGCCCCGATGACCAAATCCGCTTGAGATACCTGAGATTCCACAATCGCTTCTGTACTGTACAAAGTTTGAATGGATGAACCAAATAAGTTATCCAACTCTTCCAGACGCTTGATATTACGATCAAGAATTGTGACATCCGCACCCATTCCAAGGGCAATTTTCGCAGCATTGGTACCTACCGTACCACCACCGATAATGACGACTTTCCCTTTAGGGACACCGGGCACACCGGCTAAAAGAACACCACGTCCACCAAATGGACGTTCCAGATATTTCGCGCCTTCCTGAACAGAAAGACGTCCAGCCACTTCACTCATCGGTTTAAGTAATGGTAATCCACCAAAACGGTCTGTGATGGTTTCATAAGCAACACCTTTGACCTTACGTGCAATCAGAGCATCGGTTAACGCCTTATCCGCTGCAAGATGCAAATAGGTATACAGGATTTGCCCCGGTTTCATCAGTTCATACTCAGCTGCCAACGGTTCCTTCACCTTAACAATCATGTCACAAAGTTCCCAGACTTCCTTGGCCGTAGCACAGATAGTTGCTCCTGCTTCGATGTACTCCTCATCACTGAATCCACTTCCCTCACCCGCGAGAGTTTCAATATAGATCTGATTACCCGCAGCCACATAACTACTGACATGTGCCGGAATCAATCCAACACGATATTCATGCTTTTTAATTTCTTTTACACAACCTACAATCATAGTTCTTCCTCCGTTTTCATCCACATTCTAACATAAGTAAGCCCTTACATAAACCCCATCAGTGAAAAATCTTACAAAAAAAGAACCGGATTACTCCAGCTCAATCTTATGCTCAATCAGATAGACTGTACCAATAACAAACAGCACAATCCACAAGATATAGTAAACCACAATTCCTACCAGCGAAAGCCAGTTATAGGTGATGGTAAAGGAGGAGAAGAACTGATACAACGCATTGACAGGATCAATCGCAACTCCAGTCAGAATGTTCTCATTAACCCACACACTCAATGGCTCGACCTTAATAAACAGGGATAGAAGCTGCGTTAACAACAGTGAAACCCCAATATAAAGAAGGATTCCTACACCAACTTTGGCTTTCTTAATCATGGATGTATTCACTATGGTAATGACCAATAATAGTAGCACCATACTGTACACTAGATTTACCAGTGAATGTGGAATGCCATAGAGCATCGCCATTAGCAGTTTGCCCACAAAACCGGAATCAATCATGACACCCCAGATAACACCAAACTCCGGTCCAAATCCACCCACAATCAATGATAAGACCATCACGAAGATAAATAGACCCAAAGTAATAACAAGATAACTCACAACTGTCCAGAACATGCCAACAAGAATTTTCGAAGATAGAATCATTTCGGTCGTTGCGGGTAATGTCCACGTTAAATACCCTTCATATGAGTAAAGACGACGGACATATAATTTGACAATGGTAAC
>DOKQ01000015.1 GCA_003510215.1 Erysipelotrichaceae bacterium | reverse complement strand
TTTGATTATTAATTTCTACAACGAAAGGTAGGTACCCTATGTCTATCATTATGTCACTGAATTCTGGAAGTTCATCCTGTAAAGCTCAACTGTATCAAATGCCTGAAGAGAAAGTGCTATGTTCTGCACTTTTTGAACGAATTGGTCAGTCTGTCGGAAACATCACATTTGAGTTGGAAAATGCCAAACACACAGATGAGGTTTTGCTACCAAATCACAAAGTAGCTATCGAAATCCTCCTAAAACTTTTGGTTGAGCATGGTGTCATCTCTTCTTTAGATGATATTTCCGGAATCGGACATCGCATTGTTCATGGAGGCGAGAAATATAAGCATTCTGCACTCTTTACAGCCGAAGTTGAAGCAGATATCGAAGCTCTAATCGATCTTGCTCCCTTGCACAACCCAGCCAATCTTCTTGGATATCGAGTTATGAAGGAGTTATTACCGAATGTGACTCAAGTTGCAGTGTTTGATACCGCATTTCATCAATCGATGGAACCTGTATCCTTTATGTATCCAATCCCTATCGAATATTATCAGAAGTATCGAATCCGCAAGTACGGTTTCCATGGAACTTCACATTTATATGTTACTTCACGTGCTCGCAGCATTCTTGGTGAAGATCAGTCAAGACGATTAATTTGCTGTCACTTAGGCAATGGAGGATCGCTTTCTGCTGTTAAGGATGGCGAATGTGTGAACACTAGCATGGGATTTACCCCACTGGCAGGAATCATGATGGGTACCCGCAGTGGAGATATCGACCCATCTATCATGGCTTATCTGGCAGAAAAAGAAGAGTTATCTGCTGTTAAGATTACCGACATCTGTAACAAAAAATCAGGAATCCTTGGTATCTCTCAGGTTTCCAGCGATATGCGGGATATTGAAGAGGCAATCAATCAGGGAAACAAACAAGCTGAACTGGCACGTGCTATGTATGTACAACGGGTGGGAATGACCATCGGTTCATATATTGCACAACTTGGTGGATGTGACGCAATCCTATTTACTGCCGGCATCGGAGAAAATTCATCGATCGTCCGCAAACTGATTATTGATTCCATAACTGATGCATTTGGTGTCACTCTTGATGATAAGAAAAACTCTCTTCGTAAACAAGAGATTGAGATTTCCTCTGTTGATTCAAAAATCAAGGTATTTGTTATTCCAACCAACGAAGAACTTGTAATTGCACAGGATACATACCAGCTTTACTCAGTTAACTAACGCTACGTTTTCCTCCTTAAGACACGTTGCGTTGTTATATTCGAATGAGCATTTCGCACCTGCTCATTCAAACCCAGACAAAAAAAAGGACCGATGTTATCATCTGTCCTTTTTTCTGTGCTATTTATATTATATGGTTACACCAAAGTGATTAAGCAAGATATCCTCAGCTTCCTTGTTCCAGCATCCTGCCGTTTTGGCAGTAGCCTCATCCAATTTTTTGAACAGTGGATTTGTCTTACCCAATTCCTTAAAATCTTCGATTGCTGTTAGTGGCATATTTACATGAGTATAAATCAATTTCTTCCCTCCAGGAATAAACGGCAAATTCATCGTGGTATCAACGACTGCGTCTATACCGCCAATGTGGGTAACCATCAGACTTGGATTGATTTTACCTTTTGCAGATAAATCAAGAGCTTCTAAAAGGTCATCATTGTTCCCTCCTGTTGAACCCATAATATGTGTGTTAATGTAGTGAACATTGTACATATTGATTTTTGCACTGAAATTTTTATCTGTGGGTCCTGCAAAGAAGTTCAGACAGCCATCAAATGCCAGCAACTGATCTGCTTGTTCAACCAAAGATGCCACAGGAACATATACAAAGATATCATCATAACCATCTTTCCCTGAAAACTTACGCAAATCTTCTAGTTCATTTTCAAGTGATTTAGGATTTACATAGATGAGTTCAATTCCAATCTCTTTAGCTTTTGATTCGGGTAAGACCTCCTTGGCACGTGCAATTCGTTCTTCAGTAACATCTGTAACCACTACTACCTTTGGTGGATTTTCAAGTTGAAGCGCATAATCCACAGCTCCCAATCCCATAGGCCCACAACCGCCCATAATCATCATACTTCCACCCGGTTTAATCCCCATTTTATGTTCATAATTTGTTTTATTCGTATGATAGTTTGCACGATAAGCACCAATGATGCATGACATTGGCTCTCCAAGTGACGCCTCAAAGAAACTATCTCCTTCATACGGTAATAAGCAGCCAAGTTCCATCACTTCCTGAGGAATCACTGTGTATTCTGTTGCACCACCAAAGAACTCATAACTATACCCTGGGGAAGCCAGAGATCCTTTGTAGTTCAGTGCAGGTTGAAGCGACCACTTTTGACCAGGCTTAAACTGATGAGCCCATTTCTTCCCAACTTTGACGATATCTCCAGCCATCTCATGGCCAATAATAATCGGGTTGGTATCAATATTTTGAGGAACACGTTTATGTGCTTTCCCTTGTTTAACCGTTTTATATGTGGACATACAAACACTATCACTTATGACACGAACCAGAATCTCATCCTCTTTAATCTCTGGAAGCTCAAACTCCTCCAAACGAAGATCATCTACACCATATAATCGAACGCCTTTTGTTTTCATTTTAATTCCACCTTTCTAAATGAATTTGTTCAATCCACTGTTTTACTACCTCTAAATCAGCTGTTTTGGTCCCCTCAGTAACTACGGTTGCAGCCGAAGCAGCCATGGCAAATCTACATGTTGATTCAAAATCCCAACCACTACACTTACCAAAGATCATGCCCGATACCATCGCATCCCCTGCCCCAATCGGACTCTTCACTTCCACTTTCAGACCTTTACCAATCAGCGTTTGTGTTTTATCCATAAAGATGGCTCCATCTTTTCCCCGTGAAATCACTACCCATTCAACTCCATTTTGGATTTTTGATGTCCCGAATGCGATAAGTTGTTCTAATGTGCATGGTTCTTGTTTTTCCATGGCCCACTGAACTTCAACCTCATTGGGCTTAATCATTCCTGGTATTGCCTGCACGCCTTGTATAAAAGCGCCTTTATCTGCATCAAGAACCACAAATGCACCTTTCTGTTTAGCTTCATCAACCAACCGCTGATAAAGTGATGTTTCCACACCTTTGGGTGCACTTCCGGATATGACGACAATATCATTTGGTCCAATGGCATCTTTCAGTTTAAATACAAGTTTTTCAATGTCCTCAACCCCTACACTTGGCCCAGGTTCATTGACTTCGGTTAGATCCCCTGTTATTTCATCTTTAATTTTAATATTAATGCGAGTAATTCCCTCAACTTGAACCATATCACATTGAATCACCTGATCAAGCAGCTCTTCCATACGACGACCCACATAGCCACCCAGAAATCCAAGAGCTACACTCTGAAATCCCCAGGATTGAATGTTTTTGGAAACATTGATTCCCTTACCTGCCGCATCCTCAAAGACGGTTTGAACCCGATTCAATTTCCCGGGCAATAACCCCTGAACCAGATACGTCTTATCAAGAGAAGGGTTCAGCGTTATCGTAATGACCTTCATGATAAACCACCTGAATTAAATGCATGGTACACCTTATCCACCGAACCCGTACGAAGTAGTTGCAAAACCTCATCTTCATCCGAGAAAATAGTTGCAATATTACTTAAGATTTTCATGTGTTCATCCCCTTTGCCCGCAAGGGCACAAACAAAGTGAACAGGTTGACCATGCCACAGAATCGCTTCTTCAAATACCAGCACAGCAATACCGCTTTGAATAATCGCTTCCTTATACTCAAATTCACCATGAGGTATCGCCAGATAGTTACCCACAAACACCGAAAGTGATTCATCACGCTGATGCATCCCCTGGATGTACTTCTCTTCAATATATCCTGATGAAAGCATTTGTTGCCCAAGATAATCAATGGCTTGTTTTTCACTCATTGCAGAAGATATAAACTGAATATTCTCCTTTTTTAAAATGGGCAATGGCTTTTCATTCTTTTTCTTAAATATTGGTAGTTTCATGCTTAGCCTCCTTATGTTTTGGACAATCGTTGAACCGACTCAGTTTTAAACCAATCCAGTAAAATCTGTTCTGTGATTTCTTTCATCTGCTGTTTATCTTGTGAAACAATCGCCGCTCTCAGCTCCTCACTCTGTAATGTTGAAGAACTGATGAGTGATAGCAGCGGATTCGCTTCTTTACTATATTTCGTTGGCGTAACCATACATAATACGACATTTGCCTGTTGATTCAGATGATTTTGGATCATCTGATTCGGCACGTAGAATCGGACTCTCGGCTCATCACTCATACTGACTTTTGTATGAAGTATGATTAACTTAATGTCATCAAGCCACAGCGTACCCATCGCTTCTCTTCGTTGTATCTGCTCATACAGATAATTTGCCTGCTCTACATCAGGATACATGTCTTTACAGATTTCCTGAACCATTCGATGCCAGTTATTGCTTTCGTTTATCTCCTGCACTTTCAAAGAAGTTAGGATAGTTTGCAAATGAGCGTTAAGAACTGCCAGATCATGAAGAACCTCAGCTGTTGACTTTTCTTTCTTAACCACCTTTGATGATTTACTCAGTCGAACTTGAGCCAGTCTTTGTTTAATTCGATCCACATCCTGTGGTAAGAGCAAGGGATGAATATAAATGTAATCTTTAAACTGCTTTAGAGCAATTGTACTAACCAGGATATCAATACTTTCAATGCGCAGTTCAACCTCATCTACAGACAAAGGAATAATTTCCTTAACTTCAGGAAACAAAGTTCTTAACCGGCTGGAAAGCAAACTTGAAATCCCTATACCACTGGCACAGACAACACCCATGACAAGGTTCATCTGAATTTTTTCTTTTTGCTTATAACGTTCAATCGCTGCCCCAAAATGTAAAGCCAGATATCCAATTTCATCTTCTGGGATATCACGATTCAATTCTTTTTCAAGTACAGCTGTAGACGCCATAGAATGAGCATAGATTTTAGGGTATTGCTCCTGAATTTGCTGAAGCAATGGATTTCGGATTTTTAACTGATACGACAATCGAGTGAGCGTTGGTCGCAAATGAGTAAGCAGACCTTCAACTAAATCATTGTCTTCGCTCAATGCATAACCACTTTCCTGCTCAAAACGCACAATCATCTGATGAATCAGCTGACGCAATGCTACATCTTGCAGTTGTGAGGTCAATATTCCTTTGGGTAGTCCCAAATCTTTCTGTTTTGCCCCTTTAATATGAATCAGAATATAGGCAATCTCATCATCCGGAAAGGTAAGATCAAACTCATCTTCAATATACTCTGCAAGTCGTTTTGCTTTTTCAAAATCCTCATCCTGAATTAGTTTTGTCAATAAATGTTCATCCATCACGATGACTTCCTGATTCTGCAATCGCTCGATGGCAATGGTTAAATGAATGATAAGACCTACCAAAGAACTTTCTGCCATATTTGAGACATAGGATATTGGATTGTCTTTTAAGACTTCCATAACCTTATCTAAAATGTCATGATTAAGTAAATTCAATATGCTAGAATCGCTTTGTTGATTAAAATAGTCCCGTACATCCTTCGATGACTCATATCTATACAGAAAATCTGACATCTGCTCATCTGACATATGTTCATGAACAAAATCTGTCATTGCTTTTCGAACATTCTCCTCATCACCCACAAGTAGAATACCGTATCCAGGTTTTCTAATTAAGTCGAGTTGATAGTCTTTAAACCACGATTCAATTGCAGCAAGATCATTGCTTATCGTTGCTTCTGATACTTTGAACAACTGTGCAAACTGAATTAGTTTGGCAATGCTTTTATTTTTCAATAGCTCCGCAACCAATAATTTTCTTCGTTGATCCATATCGACATATTCCGTGTCTTTCATCGACTCAGCAATCAGTGTCTGAAGTACAGATTTCGCTTTCGAATCACCTTCCAAAAGGATGCCATGCCCTGACTTGGTTACAAGCTGTACCGAGAAAGGGGCAAGCATTGAGTTGCATCCCTGAATTTCTCGAAACAAGGTTCTTTTACTTGTCGAAAGTTGCTCTGCGAGGGATGAAACCGAAACAAAATCATCCTGATCAACCAGTATCTGTAATAGTTTCATAAGTCGAGGTGTAAACATCTGGATATTCGCGTTCATAAGCATCACCTTCCACTTTCATTATATCAATCAACCAGCAAATTCCAATCTTTTCTCCATTATCTTTGCGGAAATCAATGTTGCCAAGACTAAATAAGTAATAGAAAAGGCAATGTGGTTATAGCCACACTGCCCGTTGTGTAATCTATTATTTTGTAAATCTTGCGACGATTTGATCGTATTCAGGTGCACCCACAAAGTTTTCAATCGTAACGATTTCTGCTTGAGGAGCAGCACTTTTTGCACGAGCTGCCAATGATTTATGAGTGACAACCATTTCAGCATCGGATGCAATTTCTTCAATGGAAGAGTGGACAACTTCAATATTCAGATTAGCTGCTTGGATTTTTTTGCGAAGCGTTGTTGCGCCCATAGCACTTGAACCCATACCAGCATCACATGCAAATGTAATTTTCTTAATGGAAACACTTTTTAATGACCCTTTAAGTTCTGTCATTTTAGCCTTAGCTGTATCAAGATCTTCTTCTTTGTCTGTCAACTTTAAGATAACCATAGACACTAACAGAGATACAGCCGCAGAAACAGTGACACCTACCAATACAGGAAGTAAGCCTCCACGTGGAGCCATAGCCGCAAGTGCAAAGATACTACCTGGAGAAGGAGTAGCTACTAGACCAGCTCCTAATAAAGCAAAGGTTGCAACACCCGCTGCTCCACCTGCGATAACTGCAAGTACAAGAAGTGGATTCATCAATACATATGGGAAGTAAATTTCGTGAATCCCACCAAAGAAGTGAATGATAATCGACCCCGGAGCTGATTGCTTGGACATTCCTTTACCGAACATCCAATAAGCAGCTAGAACACCAAGACCTGGACCTGGATTTGTCTCAAGAAGGAAGAAGATTGATTTTCCAGCTTGTGTTACTTCTTCAACACCTAATGGGCCAAAGACACCGTGATTTAACGCATTGTTTAAGAATAATACTTTGGCTGGCTCAACCAGAATTGATACTAGGGGCAAGAACCCAGCATTTACAATACCAGCAACTGCACTCGAAACTCCTGAGATACCTGCGGATACAACTGGACCTACCAATAAGTATGCCGCAAGTGAGACGATAACACCAAGAATCCCAGCAGAGAAGTTGTTTACTAACATCTCGAATCCTGCAGGAACCTTACCTTCAAATGCTTTGTCAACCAGTTTCATTAGGTAACCACCGAATGGACCCATAATCATCGCACCGATGAACATAGGCACAGAAGATCCGACAATGACTCCCATCGTAGCAATCGCACCAACGACAGCACCACGAGTTCCATGAACCATCTTACCACCTGTATAACCAATCAAAACAGGAAGAAGGTACACGATCATTGGACCTACAAGTTCGGATAGATTTGCGTTTGGTGTCCATCCTGTTGGAATAAATAAAGCGGTAATGAAACCCCAGGCAATAAAGGCTCCAATGTTTGGCATAACCATTCCACTTAGGAAACGGCCGAAGCGTTGAATATTTTCTCTCATAGAAACACCCCTTTCGATTATTTGTTTTCTACACCTTCAGTATAATGAAGGAAGCGCTATCATTCAACTTGTTGTCATATAACATTGACAGTGTACATTGTTGCCAAGAGTCAAAAGGGCGGAATTACCCGCCCTTTTTAAGTGCATCTTTAACACCTTCCAGAATTCCTATGGAGGAATCTGTTGCCTTACTTACTGTGTCTACTTCAACACTTTGATATTTAAGAATCCGACGATACATTTCAGGTACTGCCCTTTCAAAATACTTCTCTGTTTCAAACTGTCGAATGACTTTTACCTCGATGATTCTATGATTCTTTATCGTTACTTCGACTTGCATATAAGGATAGTGTCCATGACTATCCCCGATATATACCCCATCTTGTATCGTCCTTAACTGTACTCGCGGATACTTGAAGATGTTAGGATAAATTACTAGAGCAAACATCAATATAGATATCACCAAATACAGGCCAGACACATACAGCCAATATCTCTTATTTGCCATCTTGTATAATTCCAATCAGTGCATACATCGACTCAACATGAAACAAGCCATGAGTTCCCCCATCTGAGGTTTCATACAAACCATGATCACTCACAAGAATGACACGTCCCTGATAAACATTCAGAATTTCTTGAATGTAACCTTTTATTTCCTCCCATTTTTCAATTGATTTTTGATGTCTTGGCCCATAATTATGGGAAACATCATCGACTCCATGAAAATGAACGAACATAAGGGATGATCCTTTTTCTATTGCCTTAAGCGTCGCTTCAAAAACTTCATCATCAGTCCCATTTCCATTGCGGTCGATGTTCAATATGATATCAATCTTAGTCGATACCAAAGCAGTATCTCCTTCAATGTAGATGGCATCACTAACCAGCTCAAATATGGTTTCTGCTTCCAATAGCCGATCTTTTCTTAACCGTATCTTTGAATATTTTGGAGATAATCCGGTTAGCATCGACGCCAGACTTACATTGGAAATGCTTGGGTACGTGGATAGGGCAGGATGAACATCCCAAGGAATATCCATCTTATCCGAAGAAAGATAGCCAAGACCGTCGACTTCAATGACCATGACCGGAATATTCTCTTTTACACTTGATTCAACCATTGAGTAAACATCCATCATCGTAAACGTTGGCGCATCGATAACAACCCCTATCACTGGCGTTGTATCCGCGTATAATTGTCCATGTTTTAATGTGATGTTTTCATTATTCCCAGCTATGATATCTTGATCATGCGTGTAAATCATATCCTTTTCTTTTCCGGTTAACTGTATTGACCTATAAATCGTATGCCACTTTCCCCAGAGATCTTCTTTAGTAAACTGACTAAAATCACTCAAAGCGAGCTGATTCACCCCTTCAATTATTGGAAAAACTTCATTTTTGATTTCAATAGCTACAATACTCCCCAAATCATCAAGATTATTTCCGCTTAAAATCTGCGGAGTGGTTATAAGTACCTCATCCCCAATATATATAACCAATGATTGATTTTGAGGCAAATCTAGAATATACGATTTAACACCGTCTGAGTTGATTTGCTCTACTAAGGCATAGTTTTCGTAAATCTTGATTTCATTTCCATTCTTCAATGAACAGCCGGATAGAACCAGAATGAACACTAGACAACAACGAGCAATTTTCATGGTCGACTCATCCGCACAACGTTGTCTATGGTTTGACTGTCAAACTCACATGTAATAACATCCATCACGACCTCACACTCTGTATTTTTTGGATTCACAGTCACGGTACGATCTCCGACAAGGACCAGTTCATTCATGTCTTCACCAAGCAGTGATTCAAGTATGAATGATTTTGTCAGTGAACCAGTAAAGATCACTCTACTGCTTAAGGTATCCAAAGTAATCATCGATTTAACTTCACGGCCTTTACCGATGTCTTTGGCTGTAAACATCGGATTACCCTCTCCCGAAAGGACGATAACTGTATTGACTAAATCAGGCCTGCGTTCTACCTTGGTCAATCCATCGACAGCAGTCATAACAACAACTTCCGAGTCATCCTCAATCTTGTCAAGAATGTCCAATAGATATACCGCTTTTTCTTTATATATGTACACATCAAAATCAAAGGTTTCCAAAGAATCTATCAGTGGTTCGGCAAAAAACCATTGGGTAAAGCTTCGCTGTGGTAGTGGTTCCGTAAATTCAACTCGACTTAGCAATCGAACCCAATAGAGCGAACGCTGGTCAATGAGACCCGATTTTACGATTTGATCTTCATGGTCAAGAAATTTTCCATCCTCTTCCAAAACCACAAAGAGTTTGGACTGTGCCAATAGTTCACGAGGAACTTCAGCCAGATACCCATCTGTTGCAATTAACCGAACACTTCCAACATCATTCATGCTTTTACCCATCTTTTCAAGAAAATAACTGACATCGACGCCCTTGATTTTGGAAACGATGGTTTCTCCTGTGCTGGTGAGACGAGTTGAGTCTGTCTGTTGTAATGGCAACTCATATAGTTCATTTAATGTATATGTTTCTTCCATACCAAATCCCACAAATGTAACAGTGTGATTCATATCCCGAAGGTCTTTCTCTTCACTTTGACATCCCATCAATAGAACACTTAACAATACCCATAGTATTCCAAGTTTCTTCATACACTACCTCCCATAATTTTGTGCATATCGAGCACTTCATTTGAATTTCTACGCTGATTTAATCGACCTAATGCTTCCTGCAACTTTCTTTCCCAATTAACTGGGATTTGACTATCTGTCTTAGTAAGTGATTGCAACCATCGTCTAACCAGTTGGTATTTATATTCTGTCAATTTCGGCGAGTGAAACAGGATAAAGCACATCATATCAGAAAAATCCTCTTCGATTGTCCCTATAACAATTTGTTCAAAATCAATACCTATCCACTGATGATTTACATAAATGAAATTATTCATATTTACATCCCCATATCGATAATCTTTGATAGCCTCATGCCACATACGAAGGTATTTCTCCCATTCATGGAGATAAGGAAGAAAGTCATCCTGATGTGCTTCACTTGTTTCGAACAATGCGTTCATGGTTGGTCCATCCAGTCTACTGAAAACCAAGACATCCTCACCTTCTTCAATAATTTCTGCAGTTTTAATGTTAGAGAGTGACAGCTGTTTGTATACCATTTTTTCCAATGCAATCTCACCTACAGTAAATTTCTTAATCACCGATGATGGTTTGATGATAATCTCGTTTCGATATCGTCTCATGGCTTTTTAATCCTTACCACAATTTCATGTTCATGTTTGTAACCATCCAGTTCTGACGCCACACCTAAAACAGCATTTTTTAATAGTTTCTGAACAAAGGGTACCATGGTGATGGATTTACCATTGATAAAGCACTCCACATCCTGATTGGTCAAAACACAGAACCGCTTGGAATCCGGATGGTTCATCCGCTCAATCATCAACTCTGAGCAATTGCTACCACAGGCATCACAGCATGCCGGATCCATGTTAGGCAATCGATGCATCACGTGTTTCTCGAGTAGATTGACAAAATTTGTAATATCTTTTTCATAATGGAAGACTGGTTTATCTCTATATCTTTCCACATGTAAATTACTGTATCTTCCACTGATGGCCAATACCCGATCATCCCATTTACCATCCAAATCAAAAGAAGTGATCCCTGTAACAATTTTCGGTGCATTTGCATCTTCGACACCTTCACAGACCAACCAGTCTGTATCAAAATAATCAAAGATGGATTCGATATCCAGCGCTTTCGGTATTAAAATGTCGGTCTCAAATAGCCCTCTTGCAACTACCATCATCGACCCTGCCTCTTTATGACGATCAGTGTTTGATCCTTTAGTATCAATCGCAAAAGCTTCATTGTGAATTTCCTTGATACTTCCTACGCGATACCCACGTTTGCTCAACTCACGGATTAGAGCTTCACATGTCGTCGTTTTACCTGTTTTTGTTATTCCATTGATACTTATAATTTTCATATGATCCTCCATTCAAACCCAATCCATAGTAAACCAAGGATGACACTCACGCTTAAGACCAAATAATCTAACTGAGTAAACTGACACTCAAAATAACTGCTCCGGTTCTCACTTGCCCGAAATCCCTTTAAATCCATTGCCATGGACAGTCGCTTCGCTTTCAGTAACGTTCGGACCATCGTTGGTGCAAAGAGATAACGAATCAGTTCCCCTTTGCGTTTTAGACTAAGTTTCTTGATTTCAATACCACGAAGCGATACAGCTGTAAAAGCATCTTCAAACTCCTGCACATATGTTGGCAGTAACCGAAGTGAGATTAACGTCATAAAAGCGATTTCATCCGGCAT
>DOKQ01000050.1 GCA_003510215.1 Erysipelotrichaceae bacterium | reverse complement strand
GTACTTAAGCGCCTTGCACGTTTAGAACAGATGTTAACGAAACAAAACGACTGACACCCGGGCAATCGCTGGATCACCAGAGGAAAGTCCATGCTCGCACCATCTGAGATGATGGTAGTGTTTGTGCTAGATGAAACCATAAATCTAGGCAGAGAAATCTGACGGCTGATTAAATCCTAAGGCGTAAGCTATGGATGGCGTCTTTAAAAGTGCCACAGTGACGGAGTCCTTATCGAAAGATAGGGAGTGGAACGCGGTAAACCCCGCAAGCGAGAAACCCAAATTTGGTAGGGGAACTTTCAATCGCGAATTCAAGCGCAAGAAAGACACACGATGTGTGTAGATAAATGGTTGCCCCTTCTTTTCAGAAGGACAGAACATGGCTTATAGGGTGTCAGTACATTAAGGAACTTTTTGTTCCTTTTTATTTTACATTACTTACTAATCATGATAGAATCGTATTGATGTAAAGGCAGGTGGTTTTATCATGGAATTCGTAGGCTCAAAGCTAAAAGATCAACGTGAACAGCTCGGTTTTTCACTTGAAGAAATGAGCCGAAAAACCAAATTGTCAATCCAACAGATACAGGCGTTGGAAGAAGGAGACACTTCTTTTTTTCATGACGACTTATCTTATGTACCATATATTACTCGCTTTTATGCTCAGGCACTTTACCTTGATTATGATGAGATTCGCCAACAGGTCAATGAATCCATCGATGATTATCACAAAACTCAGCAGATGAAAGTGGTTGCGCAACGTGAACAGATGGAATCCAATATCCACCGCAAAGTCTCCAGTTCATCTATAGGAAAAAAATCATTGAAACCTGTAGGGAAGCGAAGAATCGATTACTCGTTTCTTTCACTGATTGCGATCATTATTATTCTTGTTATCAGCCTGATTTTCGTGTTCTTTGCCTTTGTTCTTCCCATGATTCAACAGGGAAATCAACCAACAAATCAAGATCCGATTATTGGTTTGCCAACCAATCCCAACGATGAAGTGAAGGAACCTACAGAACCAAACACACCTGATCCGGTGGTATCATCTGTATCGTTTGCGTTGGATTCATCCTCATTGCTGGGTCGACCCATCATTGATGTGGTGGATTTTAGTGAGAATGAAGAGGTAACCATCCATGTCAAGTTTGCCTCCGATACGTGGATTAAAGTCTATTTCGATGATATTGCCACGAACAATCCGCAGTCTCGAATCTATAAGACGGATGAAAGCATGGAAATTCGTACCATTGCAACCGATGGACTTGAGGTGCTCATTCACTTCGGATTTATGGGAGGAAACGAAATTTTTCTCAATGATCAAGCCGTTGTGCTTGATAGTTATTCAACCAATGCAACCAGCGGAGTGCGGGTGACATTCCGTTTCAAAGGAGATCCACAATGAATTTACCTAACCGATTATCTTTGTTCCGTATGATTCTGGTTCCGGTGATTGTGCTTGTCGCAATTTTTCCATATGCTCAGTTTCAACTTCAGATTCCGGTGTATACCTTTGATTTTGTATCCATCTCACTTTTGAATATCATTCTACTTATTTTATTTGCGATTGCATCATTCACTGATTTTCTCGATGGCTACATTGCCCGAAAATATAAACTGATTACGACCTTTGGAAAGTTTATCGATCCGATTGCGGATAAGATGCTTGTCAATACCATGTTTATCCTGTTTGTTTATCAGGGAATTGTTCCTGTCGTTGCGGTGCTGTTAATGTTATGGCGTGATGTCATTGTCGATATGATACGAATGATTACTTCAGGTAAAGGAAAAGTGATGGCAGCCGGGTATTTAGGTAAGGTGAAGACAGTGGCACAGATGCTCACCATTATCGTGATTCTTTTAAACAATTTACCGTTTGAACTGATGAGCTTACCTGTAGCAGATTTGTTGCTTTGGTTTTCGGTGAGTGTTTCTTTGCTAAGTGGTTATTTTTATTTCCAGCAGGCGAAGGATGTTCTTCTGGAGTCAAAATGATTCAAACTTTTATTGACTCTTGTTTTGCTCATCAGCTGACATTTGCTACCTGTGAAAGTATGACCGGTGGTGATTTGGCATCCATGATAACAGATGTTCCTTCGGTTTCATCCGTGTACCTTGGTGGATACGTCGTATACAGTGAGTATGCTAAAAAAAAGATGCTGGAAATCGATGATGAATTTCTTCACCAACATGGAACTGTGAGTCAGAAAACCGCTTCAATGCTTGCGATGAAGACAATGACACAATTATGCAGTGATGTGGCTATTGCCATTGTAGGGAATGCCGGTCCAACCGCATCGTCAAATCAGCCTGTGGGTCAGGTTTATATAAGTGTTGTCTATAAAAATCAGCTGATTGAACGTACTTTTCATTTTGTTGGAAGTCGTTTGGAAATCAAACATCAAACATGTGTACAGGCAGTTCAGATCCTGCTTGATATAATTCACGAATAATAGAAAGAGGAATTCTATGGAGAAAAAAGATCAATTATTGGAAGATGCTCTCAAACAGATTGAAAAGCAATATGGTAAAGGTTCGATCATGCGTCTGGGGGATCGGGCAAACGTAGAGATTGATGCCATCAGCAGTGGTTCGATTACCATCGATGCTGCCTTGGGCGTTGGAGGGTATCCAAAAGGGCGCATTATTGAAATCTATGGGCCGGAGTCAAGCGGGAAAACCACATTGGCTCTGCATGCCATTGCCGAAGTGCAGAAGCGTGGCGGGAAAGCCGCATTTATCGATGCTGAAAACGCCATTGATCCTCAGTATGCCAAGGCATTGGGTGTCAATATTGAAGAGTTGATTCTCTCTCAACCCGACAGTGGTGAGCAGGCACTTGAAATTACCGAACTGCTCATTAAAAGTCAGGCATTTGAGCTGATTGTTATTGACTCCGTGGCTGCTTTGGTACCGCAAGCAGAACTTGATGGAGAAATGAGTGACTCTCAGGTCGGTTTACAGGCACGTTTGATGTCAAAAGCGATGCGTAAGCTTTCAGGTGTGATGAACCGGTCTAATACTACCGTTATTTTTATTAACCAATTGCGAGAAAAAGTAGGTATCATGTTCGGTAATCCGGAGACAACACCAGGTGGCCGTGCATTGAAGTTCTATTCTTCCATTCGTTTGGATGTCCGCAAAGGTGAAGCCATCAAGCTTGGCACCGACATCATGGGTAATAAGGTAAATGTGAAGGTGGTAAAGAACAAGGTAGCCCCACCATTTAAAATCGCACAAATTGAAATTATGTATGGTGAAGGGATCTCGTTAACGGGAGAAATCATCGATATGGGAGTTCAGTTTGATATCATCGGTAAGAGTGGAGCCTGGTTTTCGTACAATGGAGAAAAAATTGGTCAGGGTAGAGAAGCTGTGAGAGGTTTCCTTAAGAGCAATCCTGAACTGATGGAAAATATCAAAGCACAGATTAAAGATAAGTTATTTGCAAAAGGGGAGTAATCTCCTTTTTTCTTTGTCTTAGCTTTGGTAGAATAGGGACAGAATTTGTAGATAAGGGAGAGGGAATAGGATGAAATCTAACGTTTTATGGAAAACATTTTTAAAAGATGCATTTATCTGTTCGTTGGGAGCTTATGGTGGGCCGGAAGCACACTATGGCGTGTTCATTGATCAGCTGGTGGTTAAAAAGCAATATCTGAGTGAGGAAGAGATGGTTGAACTCATTGCCCTCACAGGTATTCTTCCTGGCCCAAGCAGTACACAGACGCTTGTGGCCATTGGATATAAAGTTGGTGGCCCACTACTCGCGTTTTTGACGTTGATCGTTTGGGCGTTGCCGGTGATTCTTGTGATGACACTGCTTTCATTTTTGTGGCAGTTTTTTAACTCAGTAAATCTTACCACTGACATCATGCGCTTTATCAGCCCGATGGCTGTTGGCTTTATTGCCCTTGCGGCATACCGCTTAGGCACAAAAGTCATCACCAGTTCGATGACTGCGATTCTGTTTCTTTTTGGTGCACTGACGACCTATCTGATTCAGTCGCCCTGGATTTATCCAACCGTGCTTCTTTTTGGAGGGCTCGTTTCGGTATGGTTATCGAAAGAAAAGAATCTGTTTTATAAGATTTCGGTAAAACCCCCATGGGTCTATCTTGGATGGTTTGCTTTTTTTGCTATGACATCCCTGATTATTACTTTCATTGCGGAGGTTCCGTTATTGGCCATGTTTGAACGATTTTACCGATATGGTTATCTTGTCATCGGTGGAGGCCAGGTGGTAGTTCCACTTATGTATGGTGAGCTGGTTGAAATCAATCAGCTAATGACATCACAGCAGTTTCTAACAGGATTTGGTTTAGTACAGGGATTACCAGGACCGATGTTCAGTTTTTCTGCTTATGCGGGTGGTATCGCAGCATCAACCTATGGACCGCTTATTCAGGTTGCTTCAGCTTTGCTCAGTGGTGTTGCCATCTTTTTACCTGGAGTCCTTCTGATCTTCTTTGTGTATCCGATTTGGGAGGAAGTTCGCAGAATTCAAGGGATTAAGGTTGCCTTAAAGGGAATCACTGCTGTGGCAGCAGGTTTGATTGGTGCTTCTGCTATCATTTTGCTACAGCGAAATGGTGTAACACTTCCCAATGTTTCGATTGTGTTATTAACGACTGCTTTATTGTACAGCAAGAAAGTTCCAGCACCATTGATCGTTGTGTTTATGATTGCATTGGGATTGATCCTTTAGGCTATTGATAATCATTTTCAAGTTTTTTATGGGTTTCAAGACAATTGTGTTGAGAAATATGTGAAAATTATGTAGAATATAAAGGAGTAGATATACTCAATAGAAGATCGAGGAATAGTATGAATGATACTACATTGGCCATCTTATCTGGTAGCATTGGTGTTTTAATAGGAATTGTCATTATGACACTCCTTTCTAAGTTAGGTTTAAATAGAGATCAACAAAAAGCAAAACTACTCATGGATGAGGCGAACCTTAAATCCGAGAATCTGGTTCGACAAGCTGTTTTAGAAGGCAAAACTCAGTCTTATGAATTGAAACTTGCGGCTGAAAAGGAAATTAAAGAACGACGTAGTGAAATCAGTGAACTTGAAAATAAATTATCACGTCGTGAAGATAATTTGAATTTTCGTGATGAAACGTTGACCCGTAAAGAAAAACAAATCGAAGAAAAAAACAACAAAATTAGCGAAAAATACAGTGTACTGGAAAAGATGGAAGCGGAATTACAGGCAAAAATCGACGGTCAGTTACATGAATTAGAACGCGTGGCCCAGATGAGTGCCAACGAAGCTAAAAAAGAATTAATGGAAGTCGTTGAAAAACGAATTCAGAATGAAATCACATTGTATATTAAGGAGCAAGAAGAGCAGGCAAGGTCGAAAGCTGCGGATGTGGCTCGTAACATCATTGGCTTGGCGATTCAGCGCTATGCACAGGAAGAAGCAACGGAACGCACAGTTTCAGTTGTAAGTTTACCTTCAGAAGAAATGAAAGGCCGTATTATCGGTCGTGAGGGTCGTAACATTCGAGCGATTGAACAGGCAACCGGTGTTGATCTGATTATTGATGATACACCTGAAGCAATTACGGTATCATGCTTTGATCCGATTCGTCGTGAAGTAGCACGTCTAGCGCTTGAGCATTTACTCAAGGATGGGCGTATTCAGCCGGGTCGTATTGAAGAAGTTGTAAACAAAGTACGCAGTGAACTTAACGAAACCATTCATAAAACAGGAGAACAGGCGATTTTCAAACTTGGCATTCACAAGGTTGATAAAGAAATTGTCAGTCTGATTGGTCGGATGAGATATCGTTACAGTTATGGTCAGAATGCATTGCAGCACAGTATGGAAGTGGCGCATCTAACAGGTATGATGGCAGCGGAACTTGGATTGAATCAGGCACTTGCCAAACGGGCAGGTTTACTGCATGATATTGGAAAATCATTGGATTTCGAAATGGAAGGTTCACATATTGAACTGGGTGTTCGAATTGCCAAAAAGCATGGTGAGCATCCTGTGGTTATTAATGCGATTGAATCCCATCATGGTGAAGTTGAATCTACCAGTATTATTTCAACGCTGGTCGCAGCAGCTGACACGTTGAGTGCAGCTCGTCCAGGAGCTCGTTTTGAATCATTTGAAAATTACATTAAGCGCTTGGAGCAATTGGAAAAAATTGCCAACTCATTTGAAGGAGTTGACAAAACCTATGCGATTCAGGCAGGACGTGAAATTCGCGTGATGGTTGTTCCGGATAAACTGGATGATCTTGGTTGCCACCGTGTGGCACGTGAAATCCGTGAGAAAATTGAAGCTGAGCTTACCTATCCTGGTCAAATCAAAGTGACTGTTATTCGCGAAGTCCGGGCTTCCGAACTCGCAAAATAATGAGACTGTTATTTGTTGGGGATATTGTTGGAGCAAGTGGCCGGGCGGTTGTCAAGCGCTATCTGCCTGAGCTTATCGTGAATCAACAAATAGACTTTGTCATCGCCAATGGCGAAAACGCAGCTCATGGGAAGGGAATCACACCGAAGATTGCCAATGAACTGCTTGCAGTTGGGATTGAGATGATTACACTCGGTAATCATGCATATTCAAAGAAAGATGTTCTGGAAATCGATTCGTCCATACCTCTGGTGTTTCCTGCCAATATGGAAGGGGCACGCAGGAGTCTTTCCACCCGAGTGGTGGAGATCAAGGGACTTCGATTAGCGATTTCGAATATATTAACTCAAGTCTTCATGGATTACGTGGATGAAAATCCATTTGATGTCATGGAGGACATTCTTGAGGAAGTGGATGCGGACTTGTATTTTGTGGATCTGCATGGAGAGGCAACCAGTGAAAAGATTGCCTTTGCCTACTATTTTAAAGATCATCTGATCGCAGTCTGTGGAACGCATACCCATGTGCAGACAGCGGATGAGCGGATCATCGACGGTTGTGCCTTTATTACGGATGTGGGTATGAGTGGTCCCTTTGACAGTGTGATTGGACGGGATGTCCAAGAGGTACTTGATCGTCTGGTTCACAATAAACATACGCGATATACCGTGGCAGATACCGATTCGATGCTTTGCGCGGTGATCATCGAGATTGACGAAATTTCGAAACGATCCACATCCATCGAACGAGTTCAGATTCGTCCATAAATCAAAGGAAGGG
>DOKQ01000076.1 GCA_003510215.1 Erysipelotrichaceae bacterium | reverse complement strand
CTTTTCACTTGACATAAACAATTTGAAACTAAAATCAGCCTACACCTATTTAATGGAACTGCACATTAACAATGGTATCAGCTCTTCTGAGTTAAAAGGATTATACAAGGTTTTAAATAAGGTAGTTCTCGCAAAAAAAGAGAACAATAAACTTTATAATGTGAAAGCTGCAGGATTCCCATTTTTAAGAACCATTGATGAATATGACTTTAGTTTTCAACCGACTGTCGATGAATCAAAGGTAAAGGTTGTTCGCATATTTCCCAATCAGAAAGTTGCGTTAAGGCTCATTGTATCAGTACTTATCGATATCAACGATGAATGGAACTCAAGCAGTAGAATTTACATTAATTATTCGGAAGAGACTCGAAACTGGATTAAGTAATTTCTCTTCTGTACTAACGCATAACCATTTTACACAAGATTTAGGACTTGATTTGAAAATTTTCGATGTATCTGTGATGAGTGAGTAAATTATTGGACACTTAATGAGTAAAACACTTATTCCTTATTATTGTTCAGGTTAGATAAGTTTATCGATATTGCATTTCTGGGATAGTCATCGTATAATAGTTGCGTGCGCAACTATCGGAGGTGTCTATGCTACCTATAAATAAAACCATCAGTATGATTGAACGATGCAATCTTCTATATCGGAATCATGTGTTTAAAACATATAATCTACGAGGGTATCAGGCGAGTTTTCTGATTGAAATACGCAAGAATCAGGGGTTATCCCAGGAACAACTCACCGCAACCATGCATATTGATAAAAGCAATGTGGCAAGAGGGGTGGAGCATCTGCGTCAGCTTGGTTACGTTAACAAAGTAACTGATGAATCAGATCGTCGGGTGACTCGTCTTTTTCTTACGGATGAAGGAGAGAAACTAGTGGAGCAAATTAAGGGAATCCTGAAAGATCAACGAAAAGAGTTGATGAAGGATTTTGATGAAGAGGAAGAGCGATTGCTACTTTCTTTATTAAAGAAACTTCAATTGCGGGCAGAGATATTATGTGAGGAAGTGGGGAAAGAGCAATGAAACAGGTATTAGGTTACTTATCTCCATATAAAGGTAGAGTATTCGTGGGGCTTTTGGTTAAGTCCTTTGCGACGATCATGGAATTGTTTTTACCTTACATACTTGCCTATGTGATTGATGAGGTTGTTCCATTAGGGGACTATGGTCGAGTGATCTGGTTTGGAATTATCATGCTTGTAAGTGCTGTACTGGCATATATCGGTAATATCGTGGCCAATCGGATGGCTGCACGTGTCTCCAGTTGGGCAATCGAAGCACTTAGAAATGATAGTTATGAGAAAATCATGTATTTTACGAATCGGAAGGTTGATGAACTGACTATTCCATCGCTGATTTCCAGAATGACCAGTGATACGTATCATGTGTACCGGATGTTCAATGTGGTGCAACGCATTGGAATACGTGCACCGATTATTCTTTTGGGAAGTATAGGAATGATGCTTTTTATTGATGCCTATTTAGCCATGGTTCTGGTATTGCTTTTACCCGTGATTACACTTGTGGTTGTGTTTATATCGAAAAAAGGGATTCCCTTTTATGATTCTTTGCAACAAAAACTGGATATTCTGGTTCGTGTCGTTCGTGAGAATATTGCCGGGATCCGAATCATCAAAGCACTGGCAAAAGAGTCAAGTGAAAAAGAGAAGTTTGAACTTATCAATGAAGAAGTCTCTAAAAAAGAACGTTTGGCTGGGTATGTGGTTTCAACCCTTAACCCATCAATGAACCTTCTGTTAAATTTGGGACTGATCATTATTTTGTATATTGGTGCACAACGAGTTCAGGTTAACTTAAGTTCGACAGGGAGTATCATCGCCTTTATGTCTTACTTCACATTAATACTAAACTCATTTTTAGCACTTAACCGCATTTTCCTACTAATTTCAAGAGCCAACGCAAGTGCTTTGCGAATAGTGGACATTCTTAACACACAGGATCATATTGAGATTAGTCATACAGAAAAAGTCGAAATTTCTCCATTTATTGAGTTTAAAGATGTGAGTTTTTCTTACAACCAAAATGAAAGTCATCAATTGCAGAATCTGAACTTTAAAATTGAAAAGAACTCAATCTTTGGAATTATTGGCAGTACAGGGAGTGGCAAGACAACCATCGCTCAATTGCTACTGAGGTTTTATGATGTAAGTTCGGGTACTATCCTGATTGATGGAAAAGACATAAAGTCCTATCAGCTAAAAGATTTACGAAGTAAGTTTGGGGTTGTGCTTCAAAACGATCGATTGTTTAGTAGTTCCGTTGAAGAAAATATCAAATTTGGTCGAGACGTTGAGTTTGAATCGATCCAGGAAGCAGCAGATTTAGCGCAGGCTAAAGGATTTATCGAGCAGTTAAGTAAGCAATATGATGAACGAGTACTTCGTGGAGGAGCAAACTTTAGTGGTGGACAGCGTCAACGCATGCTCATTGCTCGTGCCTTGGCGGATCGACCCGAAATCTTAATATTCGACGATGCAAGCAGTGCATTGGATTATAGGACAGATGCACAGTTTAGAACATCGCTTCGAAAGACACGCCTGAGCACAACAATTCTCATTGCTCAGCGTATCAGTACTGTAATGAGTGCTGATCAAATTCTTGTTCTTGAAGAAGGTCGTATGGTTGGATTGGGAACGCATGATCAGTTATCCAAGAATAATCGGTTGTATCAAGAGCTTATAAAGTTGCAGTTAGGGGGTGATGTACATGAGCGTTCCAATGGGTAAAGGGCCAATGGGGGCACCGGTTGAAAAACCGCGGGATACCAAAAAGGTATTACGACGTCTGTTTGTGTATGTCAAAGAATTAAAGTGGATGTTTTTAGCAGCGATTATCTTAACTATTTCAGCGAACATGCTTCAATTGTTAGGCCCAGCACTCACTGGTCAGATTATCGATGCAATCAAAGGTGCGCAATACGAGCGGATTCCCCGGATTATCATCCTCATGATCATTTTCTATGTCATTTCATCTGTATTTCTATATATGCTTCAGATTCTGATGATTCATGTGAGTCAGAAGATCGTCAAGAAAATGCGCCAGCAACTCTTCGATAAGTTTATGGACTTGCCAGTGAACTATTTTGATTCCCATCAGATTGGTGACATGATTAGCCGCATTTCCTATGATATTGATACGATTAACACATCGCTCTCATCTGACCTAGTTCAGTTGTTTGGTAGTTTAATTACCGTGCTTGGGGCACTACTTATGATGATACTGATCTCCCCAATCTTATTAATGGTATTTGTTATTACCATACCCGCATCGATCTATACCACCCGTTATCTGGCTAAAAAAACCAGACCCTTATTTCGCAAACGTTCTGCTAAGCTTGGGGATATGAATGGGTTTGTGGAAGAGACACTATCGGGACTAAAAACAATTAAGGCATATTCACAGGAAGAGACGATGTTTGACGAGTTCAAAGCGAAGAACCGGGAGGCTTCCGAAGCTTATTATCAGGCTGATTATTACGGTGGCATCACTGGACCATCCATAGGATTTATCAATAATATCTCCCTGGCTCTTATCAGTATGTTTGGATCACTCCTCTTTCTGTATCAGCTAATTTCAATCGGAAACATTTCTTCATTTATCTTATACTCCCGCAGATTTTCGGGGCCGATTAGCGAAGCTGCCAATATGGTGGCGGAGCTTCAATCGACGTTGGCCGCAAGCGAGCGAGTATTCCGTGTGCTTGATGAACCTATTGAACAGGAAGTAGAAACACCAATGGAAATAACTGGTTCAACACGTGGAGAGATTGAATTTAAGGATGTACATTTCAGCTACATCAAGGATGTTAAAGTTATTGAGAATCTGAACTTACATGTACAACCGGGACAACTGGTCGCTATTGTTGGTCCGACAGGTGCAGGTAAAACGACCATGATCAATCTGCTTATGAGGTTTTACGATGTGGATCAGGGGCAAATTCTGTTGGATGGAGTAGATATTGCAAATTATACTCGAAGTGATGTTCGAAAGCAGTTTGGCATGGTGCTTCAGGATACATGGCTTTTCCACGGAACTATTTTTGAAAACATTGCCTATGGTCATCCGGAGGCGACGCTTGAAGATGTGATTGAGATTGCAAGGGAAGTGAAGATTCATCACTTCATCACAGGGTTGAAAGATGGGTATCATACCATTCTAAGTGATGATGGAGTAAATATTTCCAAAGGTCAGAAGCAACTGATGACGATTGCAAGAGCCATGCTTCAGCAGCGTCCAATGATAATTCTCGATGAAGCAACCTCGAATGTGGATACTCGAACCGAAAGTATGATTCAATCGGCGATGCGCAAACTCATGCAAGATAAAACATGTTTTGTGATAGCTCACCGATTATCTACGATTGTTAATGCAGATGTGATACTTGTCGTTGATCGAGGTAAGGTGGTTGAGTCCGGAACGCATGATCAACTTATGTCATCTAAGGGTTATTACTATCAGCTTTATATGGCTCAGTTTGACTAGAAAATTTATGTTACTTAAACCACAGCGTTGATCGTTTGTGGTTTTTTTTAGTGCATCGATGGGTCAATTAGGTAAAAGGTATTATCAAAAAGCAAACATTATTATTAATAGTAAACGCTTTCATTTACATTTATTTCGGAAAATTACAATCTAAATTTACATGACAATCAAAGTACAAGTTGATTATTTTATTGTGTATAATAAATACAAGTAGATGACAATAAGAATCTGAACATAGATAATAAAGTACAAGATGCGTGCAAAACAGTCTTTAAATCCTGTAGATTCCTTGTTAAACTATACCCAATGATAGCGCTTGCACAAAAATGATACAAGTTGCGCTACATGGGAAAAAGAAAGGACATGAATATGAAAAAATTATTTGCATTACTTCTAGTTATGGTTATGGCGTTTAGCTTTACTGGATGTACCAATGGTGGATCAGGCGAAGAAGATAAGTTTGATTACGTTGGAATCGCTATGCCTACTCAATCTTCAACTCGTTGGATTTCCGATGGAAACACAATGAAAGATCTTCTTGAATCGAAGGGTTACCGTGTTGACCTACAATACGCAGAGGACAACATTGAGGCTCAAGTAGCTCAAGTTGAAAACATGGTTACTAAAGGAGTTAACGTTCTTGTTATCGCTGCTATCGATAACCAATCATTAAATGATGTTATCCAAAAAGCGAAAGACCAAGGAATCACAGTTATTGCTTATGACCGTTTAATTCTTGGTACCGAACATGTTTCTTACTATGCAACATTCGACAACTTTAAAGTCGGTGTACAACAAGCAACATATATTGTAGAAAAGCTTGATCTTGCGAATGCAACGGGTCCATTCAACATTGAATTATTCGGTGGATCTCCAGATGATAATAACTCATACTTCTTCTATGATGGCGCAATCAGCGTTCTTAAGCCATACATTGACAATGGTAAACTAGTTGTCGTATCTGGCGAAATGGGCATTGACAAAGTTGGAACACTACGTTGGGATGGCTCAGTAGCTATGGCTCGTATGCAAAACTTAATCTCCGCTCATTACACAGACAAAAACGTTGATGCAGTATTGTCTCCATACGATGGATTGTCCATTGGGATCTTAGCCGCTGTTAAAGCTGCTGGTTACGGAGTTGCTGGTAAGCCTCTTCCAATCATTACAGGTCAAGATGCTGAACTTCCATCCGTAAAATCCATTATCGCTGGCGAACAGTCACAAACCGTATTTAAAGATACTCGTGAGCTAGCTAAGAAAACAGTTGAAATGATCGAAGCTGTTAAAAATGGCACGACCGTTCCTATCAACGATACAAAAACATATGACAACGGAAAGAAAATTGTTCCTTCCTACTTGTTAGAACCAGTCTCAGTCGACATTAACAACTATCGTGAAGCGTTAATTGACACAGGTTACTGGAAAGATTCTGATTTAAACTAATTATTCACACAAATCATGAAGTCATTGAGTTTGGTCTTTGACCAAACTCAATGGACTTTATTGGATAAGGAGAGTTCTATGGCAGAAATTATATTAGAAATGAAGAGCATAACCAAAGAATTCCCTGGGGTGAAGGCGCTGAATCAGGTTCAGCTGCAGGTTACGAAGGGTGAAATTCATGCACTGGTTGGTGAAAACGGTGCGGGTAAATCCACTTTAATGAATGTTCTTAGCGGTGTATATCCCCATGGTAGTTATACCGGTGAGATTATTTATCAGGGTGAAGAATGTAAATTCAAAAACATCCGTGATAGTGAGCATGTAGGAATCGTCATTATTCATCAGGAACTTGCGTTGGTTCCATATATGACCATCGCAGAAAATCTTTTTTTAGGGAACGAACGTTCAAATAAGGGAATTATTGACTGGAATGCTACCAATGGAGAATCGGTGGCTTTATTACGTAAAGTTGGTCTGCAGGACAATCCTTCAGTGAGAATCAAAGACATCGGTGTTGGAAAGCAACAGTTGGTCGAGATCGCTAAGGCACTGGCCAAAGAAGTGAAACTGTTAATTCTGGATGAGCCTACAGCAGCACTGAATGAAGAAGAGAGTCAAAACTTATTGAAGCTATTGCTGGAACTAAAAAAACAAGGGGTTACTTCCATCATTATTTCCCATAAACTCAATGAAATTGAGCAGATTGCTGACTCGATTACCATCCTGCGTGATGGCGCAACGATTGAAACGTTAGTTCGGGGATTTGATGATTTTACAGAAGAACGAATTATCAAGGGAATGGTCGGGCGTGAAATCGTGGATCGCTTCCCTGGTAGAGATAACTTTGTGGGTGATGTGGCACTGGAAGTAAATAATTGGTCCGTCTATGATACGATGGATTCCAAGCGGCATGTGATAAAAAATGTTAACTTCAATGTCCGTGAAGGGGAGATTGTTGGGATTGCTGGGCTTATGGGTGCTGGTCGAACAGAACTTGCTATGAGTTTGTTTGGTGGAGCTTTTGGAAGTAATATTTCAGGGGATATGATTCTTAAGGGTAAAAAGTTGAGGCTGAAATCGGAAGCAGATGCGATGAAAGTGGGGATTGCGTATCTAACAGAAGATCGCAAATCGGCTGGTCTAGTATTAATTGATGATATTCGACACAACATTACCATGGGAAATCACAAAAAAATCAGTAAGAATTATATCATTGATGAACATAAGGAAGTCAATGTTGCGAATGAATATCGGAACAAGCTGAACATACGAAGTTCAAGTATTCGTCAACGGACCGGAAATCTATCCGGTGGTAACCAGCAGAAAGTAGTTTTGAGCCGATGGATCTACTCGGATCCTGAAGTTCTCTTCCTTGATGAACCTACCCGTGGGATTGATGTCGGTGCAAAATTCGAGATTTATCAGATTATGAACGAACTGGTCTCACAAGGTAAAAGTATTGTGATGATATCATCTGAAATGCCGGAACTTCTTGGGATGTGCGATCGGGTGTATGTCATGAATGAGGGTAGAATCATCGGAGAGTTTAATCGGTATGATGCAACTCAGGAAAATATTATGCGTTGTATCATGAGAGATGCAGGAAAGGATAAGTCATATGGTCAAACTAGATAAACTGAAAGATCAATCAACTAAAATCAAAGAAGGTAGAACGATTGGTATTCGTAATTTAAGATATTTATTTATGAGCAATATCAAGCAGTATACCATGCTTATGGCGCTCATACTTATCGTGATTGTTTTCCAATATACAACCAATGGAGTCTTGCTACGTCCAATCAATGTTTCCAACCTTATACAACAAAACTCATATATTCTGATCATGGCAATCGGTATGCTACTGGTCATTCTTACAGGAAACATTGACCTATCTGTTGGCTCGGTTGCGGGCTTTGTGGGCGCAGTCTCTGCGGTTATGATTGTTCAATGGAAATGGGGCACGGTCGAGACGATTGTGATTTCATTGGTCATTGGTGCACTGATTGGTGCTTGGCAAGGTTTCTGGATTGCGTATGTAAGAATACCGGCATTTATTGTCACTCTGGCAGGTCAACTTATCTTTAGAGGCTTGACAATGGTTATCCTCAAAGGGATGACACTAGCTCCATTTACGCCTGGATATACCATGATGGCAGCAGGATTTCTCCCCGATTTCTTCGGAAACGATGGGTTGCATCTGACAACGATGGTATTTGGGGTTATAACGGTTCTTCTTATGGTTGTCAGTGATTTGAATAAGCGTCGTCAACTAAGAAAACATAACTTTGAAATGATTAGTATGCCTTTATTTATCATCAAGGAAGTTGCTATTGGTGTATCCATCATCTGGATATCCTATATTCTGGCTCAATATAAAGGATTGCCTATCGTATTGATTCTTCTAGGATTTTTGGTTGTACTCTTTACCTTTATTACTCAGAAAACGACGATTGGTCGTCATATCTATGCGTTTGGTGGAAACGAAAAAGCAGCGAAACTCTCAGGAATCAAGACAAGTCGCGTCTTCTTCTGGGTATATGTCAATATGTCAGTTCTTGCGGCATTGGCAGGAATCGTATTCGCAGGACGCCTAAACGCCGCAACACCTAAAGCCGGTGGTAACTTTGAACTTGATGCCATCGCTGCGTGTTATATCGGTGGTGCTTCCGCTTCAGGTGGTATCGGTACCGTTGTAGGGGCTATCATTGGTGGTTTGATTATGGGGATATTGAATAATGGTATGTCCATTATGTCCGTCTCCATCGACTGGCAACAGGCGATCAAGGGATTTGTTCTCTTGGCTGCTGTAGCTTTCGATGTCTATAGTAAACGTAAAACGGCTTAATGAGTAAGGAGGAACTGCGTATGCACTGGGAAGATTCATTTGATCACAAGTATGTCAAATTGAAGAAATGGCTTATTGATGGCATGACGAATGGTCAGTTCCGTTTTGGGGACCGACTTCCCTCAGAAAACATGCTTTGCCGTAAGTTTGATTTATCTCGACAAACGGTTCGAAGGGCGTTGGATGAATTGGAAAAAGAAGGTGCTATCAAGAAAGTTCGTGGCAGTGGAACCTTTGTGAATCGGGTATTTGCACAGCCACAGCGTACCAGCAGCGTAGGCATTCTATCGACCGTATTATATGAGTATATCTTCCCAACCATTATGTTTGGGGCAGAAAATATATTGACAAGTGCAGGATATGGAATCGAATTTGGGATTACTTATAACAAAGTTGAAAATGAGGCAAACTTTTTAAAACGTATGCTTGAAATCAACCCCATGGGATTAATCATTGAAGGAAGTAAAACCAATTTACCTGCCATGAATGTGGATTTATTTAGAGAAATCCAGAGAAAAGGAATTCCAGTGGTTTTTATTCATAATCAGTATGCAGAGTTAAGTGACATTCCCTGTATTATCATGGATGATGTCGGATCAGCCTTCGCTCTAACAGAATTACTCATCCAGAATGGGCATAAGAAAATTGCAGGCATTTTCAAATTTGATGATGTTCAGGGTAAGTACCGTTATGCAGGATATGGTAAAGCGCTAAGAGCACATAAGATTCCGATTGTGGATGAACATGTCATCTGGTTTGATAGCTATGAGTGGCTTGGCAAAGAGATGAACTGGGTATTTGAAGAAATTGCGGAATGCACAGCGATTGTCTGCTATAACGACCAGGTATGCATAAAGGTTTTGGCTGAAATGAAACGGCGAGGTTTATCTGTTCCGACAGATATTTCCGTAGTGAGTATAGATGATACCAATTTGATTGCCAATCTTGAAGTGGGTATTACATCTGCTGTTCATCCCAAGGAAATCATTGGTGAGGTTGCAGCTAAAACACTGATTAAAATGATTGAAGACAATACAGTAGGGAATAAGAGTTATTCAAAAGTTATGCCAGTCGAAATTGTCGTAAGACAGTCGATTGCGAATCGAAAGAAAATGGAGAAACATCATGAGTAAATATACGATTGGGGTCGATTTCGGAACTTTATCCGGAAGATCTATTTTAGTTGACATCGAAAATGGGCAAATTCTTCAGGAAGCGGTTTGGGAATATGCAAATTCAGTCATAGATGAAACCTTGCCGAATCAAAGTGAAAAACTACCGTTTGATTTTGCCCTTCAGGATCCAAATGACTACCTGGAAGTACTTTACCGAACCATTCCACAGGTGATTTCAGACGCAAAGGTTGCATCTGTAGATGTCATCGGTATTGGTATCGACTTTACTGCATGTACAATGATGCCAGTGACTAAAGACAAACAGGTGCTATGTCAATTGGATGAATTTAAGCATCATCCATATGCATGGGTCAAATTATGGAAACATCATTCGGCTCAGTATGCGGCGGATAAACTGAATCAGTTGGCAAGAGACCATGGATTTAACTTTCTTGATTACTATGGTGGGAAAATTTCCAGTGAATGGTTTGTTCCGAAAGTGATGGAAACATTGGATAAAGCACCGGAAATCTATGATGCGGCGTATACCTTTATGGAAGCAGC
>DOKQ01000017.1 GCA_003510215.1 Erysipelotrichaceae bacterium | reverse complement strand
GTTCAGTTCAATCTTTTGGATAGTCATGATACCGAGAGACTTCGTTACATGATGGGTCAGAATCTTCAGAAAACACTCTTAGCGCTGGCTTTGCTTTCCATAAGTTATGGAACTATCAGTATTTACTATGGCACTGAAATCGCTATGGATGGTGCTTATGATCCCGATTGCCGTAGGTGCATGGACTGGAATCCATCGAAAGAATCTTTTCGTTTCAAAGAACACTTTAAAAAATTAATGCATCTTCGCAACAATTTCTCAGCTATGCGCAATCAGAGTGAGTGGAACTGGATTTCAACCGAGGGTCCACTGCTGATTCAAAGAAAGAACGATCAATCCAGTATATATCTTCTTGCAAATCCTACGGATGCACCTATGACAATTAATGTCGGAAAGTATCTCCAACAACCTTTGGATGCCTACTCCATGGCTCCACATGCAATCGTTGTAACATTGCTTCCATATCAGTATGTATTTCTAACTCAAGCCGCCTAGCGGCTTTTCTTGTACAAAAAAACACCGATTGAACTCGGTGTTTATTCTTTATTTTGCAACCACAACCATGGTAAATGGATTAATTGTCAGACTTTGAACACTTAACTCACCAATAAGCCCTGCTTCATTGGCAATCAAATCATAATAATCATCCAGGCGATGATAGATGACACTATAGGTAGGATTAAAGAAAATCTGTATATGATCATATTTCCCATATTTTTTGACATGTTTAAATCCATAGAGCAACACATGATTCGCTAACGTATCAAAATAAACATGTTTCTTAATTTCTTCCGTTGTCTCAAATCGTAATGGTGCCAACTGCTTACGCAATCGAATCATATCCTTCGTGTATTGTACTACATCCATGTATCGATCTTTGCGCAGCCAGTCAATCTGATTAATCATATCCGAGCTACGATAACTATTGTGAACTCCGTTTTTTGTCCGAGCAAACTCTTGTCCACTATGGATAAATGGCACTCCCTGTGACACAAGTAGTGCACCAATCATCATCTTATGTTTTCTGATACGAACATCTCTTTGATCTTCCTTACAGCACTCTTTGATTTTATCCCAGCTTGTACGGTTGTCATGACATTCCACATAATTGATACTCTTCGCTGGTGAATCAAACAGATACACAAATGTATCATTCAGTGTGTTTCCGACTAAAGACATTTTCATCGCTTCTGTGTAGCCAATATCTCCCGTACAATAGCCTTTAAGAGTCACTTCATTTTCATTGGTCTTACCTTTGACATGATCACGGTAGAAATCATTAAAGTGTCCGATATTAGGCATTTTGCCCTGGTTGAACATCATCGCTTTCAATGAATCGTCGAGGATGGTCGGCATATTCCAACCTTCACCATAAATCATAATATCCGGCTTAATCTTTCGACAGGTTTCTTCCACAAGATTCATCGTATCCACATCCACGATACCCATCAAGTCAAATCGGAACCCATCAAAACCATATTCCTTTACCCACATAGAGCAAGAGTCTACGATATATTTGCGAGCCATCAATCGATTTGAATCAAAATCATTGTCACAGAAGGAACCGTTCGAAACAGCACCTGATGTACTTCTTCTGAAGAAATAGTAGGGAACAATCTTTTCAAATGAGGATGTATCCATATCATACACATGGTTATACACCACATCCATAACCACTCGAATCCCCTCTTTGTGAAGCTCAGATACCAACTCTTTCAGTTCTTTGACACGAGCACACGGATCGTTTGGATTACTTGAATAGCTTCCTTCCGGAACATTGTATTGAACTGGATCATATCCCCAGTTATAGAACATTTTGACATTATTTTCATCGACGGTTGCAAAGTCATATACTGGAAGCAGTTGTACGTGAGTCACACCCAACTGAATCAGATAATCAAATCCTGTGAGTGTATGTGCTGATGAACGCGTTCCACGTTGAATAAATCCCTTAAACGTGCCAGGATAGGGGTTGTTTGCTTCTTTGTCCATCGTGAAATCACGCACAGAGCACTCCATGATAACTGCATCTGTTTTTGATTTAAACTCAGGAAGTAGCTCATCATATTTGGGTACACTGCACAAACGATGATTCATGACGACACTACGACTTGCATTTGCGAGTGACGAACGACCATATGGGTCAATACTTTCAACCCAACGCCCGTTCACTTTTACCAAGTACACATACGATGACAAGTGAAGATTTCCCTCAACTACAACTCGGTAAACTCCCTTTTCTTCTCGAATCATCGGAACTACCTTGTTCACTCCATTTTCAATGTAGTCAACCTTTACCTCCGTCGCTGTAGGTGCCCAAAGAGCGAATTGGGTGCTTTTATCATGAATCACATTAGCCCCAAGATCATTTCCATCATAGTAGAATTCCTGATCAAACCGCAAAGATTTGACAATCAACCCAATTTGAAGCGGTGTGGGTAGTGAGTGTTCCTCAACAATTTCATAAGATTGTCCAAATTCGATATTCTCACAGCCTGTTAGAATATACTTGCTATAGTCATTTGAGGTGTTTTCAAAACTCTTGATTGTCAGCTTCTTCATTTGACTATCTGAGTCGCGCAAATAGAAAACATCACTTTTACCTTGATAGAAGCGTTTGGATAAATAAATTGTAATTAAATTATAGTCATCTAAATGCGCTTCAAATCTTTCAACTTTTCTCATAATCAGCCCTTCTTTTTTTCCGAGTATATCATAACACAATTTATACCAATGAGAAGAACTTTGATTAAAAAA